>CAZDBC010000648.1:0-2089 GCA_964503295.1 uncultured Kiloniellaceae bacterium
ACGATCAGGTAGTAGTTGTCCGGCGTCGAGGGCCAATAGCCGCTGATGGGAAGACCGGACAGGACGGTGGAATCCAGCGCCGGGGCGACCCCGGCGTCGAACAGGATGCGCCTGCCGGCCCGTCGCAGCGTGTCGAGGCGACGCCACACGGTCTCGGCGTGCGGCAGGATCGTGGGCGCCACCGCGCGCAGCTTCTCGAACAGCGCCGCGCCGTCGACCTCCTCGGCGCCCAGGCCGCGGCGCAGCGCGTTGTGGTGGACCAGGAGATTGTCGATCCGCTCGCGCAGCCCGGCCTCGTCGGCCAGGTCGCGCACGCGGATGGCGCGGCGCGCCACCTTGTCCTCGTAGGCGGGGCCGATGCCGCGGCCGGTGGTGCCGATGCGGCCCGAAGCGGCCTGCTCGCGCAGCCGGTCGAGCTCGGAATGCAGCGGCAGGATCAGCGTCGCGTTGTCGGCGATGCGCAGGGTGTCGGGGGTGATCTCGATGCCCTGGCCGCGCACCGTGTCCATCTCCTCGGCCAGCGCCCAGGGGTCGATCACCACGCCGTTGCCGATCATCGACAGCTTGCCCGGACGCGCGACGCCCGAGGGCAGCAGGTGCAGCTTGATCGTCTGGCCGTCGATCACCAGCGTGTGGCCGGCGTTGTGGCCGCCCTGGAAGCGCACCACCACGTCGGCGCGCTCGGACAGCCAGTCGACGATCTTGCCCTTGCCCTCGTCGCCCCATTGGGAGCCGACCACCACCACGTTGGCCATCGCGGATCCGCCTCGCCGTCTCGTGTCGGTTCAGTCCAGCGCCACGGCTTGGCCGCCGCGCCAGATATGGGTGCAGCCCAGCCGCCGCGCCTCGGCCTCGGCGTCGGGCGCGGGGTCGAGCGCCGCTAGCGCGACCCAGCCGTCGGCGCGGGCGCGCGCCGCTTCGGCCGCGTCGGTGCCGGCGGGCAGGAACAGCCGCGCGGGCTCGGGGCCTTCGCCCAGCACCCGCATGATCGTCTCGCGGTAGAGCGTGAAGCCGGTGGCCGGCTCGCCGTCCTCGCCGCCGGCGCGATACCGTCCGCCCGAGCCCAGCTCGCCGCGCGCGCCGCGCGGGAACAGGGTGAAGCTGATGCCGGTGTGGTACTCGAAGCCGCGGTTCTCCACCGGGTCTATGGTCAACGGCAGGCCGGGCCGCGCCGCCGCCACCTGCGCGGTGACGTCGGCCAGCCGGTCGGCCGCGGCGCGCGCGTCCGCCGGCAGGTCCAGTTTTTCCATCGTCTCCACAGTGCGCGCGGCCGGCCCCGCCGCCTCGACCAGCGCGGTGAACAGCCCCGCATGCTCGCCCGCCGCTTCGGACACAGCCGCCAAATCCTTGCGGTCGAGCGCCGCGCGCAGCTCGCTCCCGCGCGCACCGTCGACCCCCAGCCCGGCGCACAGCGCCGGGATCAGGGTGGGCGAGGTGATGTCGATCGAGAACCGGCCGATGCCGATCGCGTCGAGCGCCGCGGCCGCCAGCGCGATGACCTCGACATCGGCGGCCGGCGTGTCGGCGCCGATCAGCTCGACCCCGATCTGGCCGAACTGGCGCTCGGCGCGCACCTGCTCGGTGAGGAAGCGCAGCACGTCGCCCGAATAGCTCAACCGCAGGGGCCGCGGCTCCTTGGCCAGGCGCGCGCGGGCGATGCGCGCGATCTGAAGCGTGATATCGGGCCGCACCGCCATCATGCGCTGCGACATCGGGTCCATCAGCCGGAAGGCGCGGCCGGACATGGGGTTGCCCGGCGCCGCCAGGCCCAGCGACTCCTCGAACTCGACCAGCGGTGGGGAGACGCGCCCGTAACCGTACGAGGCGAAGATCGCCATCAGCGCCTCGCAGGTGCGCGCGGCGCGCTCCGCCTCGGGCGGCAGCACGTCACGGATGCCGGCGGGCAGCAGCGCCTTGTGCGGTCGGTTGGACATGGCCGATGCTCACGGAAACAGCCAGGCACTCCTCCCGGGCCCGGCGCCGCCCGTGTGTACTAGGAACCAATCGGGGCCGCAAGGCGGGCTTCTGATCTCCGCGGCACCGGCCCGCGCCCCCACCCGGCCACCCATGCAGCATACTGTCGTTGGGT
>CAZDBC010000649.1:0-2089 GCA_964503295.1 uncultured Kiloniellaceae bacterium
GCCGCCAACGTGATTGGCAGCTTCCTCTGCGCGCGCGAGGCCGTGCGCCGCATGTCGACGCGCCACGGCGGGCAGGGCGGCGCTATCGTCAATGTCTCCTCGATCGCCGCCCTGCTCGGCGCGCCGGGCGAGTACGTCGACTACGCCGCCTCGAAGGGCGCCATCGATACGCTGACGCGCGGGCTGGCCAAGGAGGTGGCGGAGGAGGGGATCCGCGTCAACGCGGTGCGGCCCGGCTTCATCTACACCGATATCCACGCCAGCGGCGGCGAGCCCGGTCGTGTCGACCGGGTCAAGGCCGGCGTGCCGATGAAGCGCGGCGGCCGGCCTGAGGAGGTGGCCGCCGCCATCCTCTGGCTGCTGTCGGACGAGGCCTCCTACACCACCGGCGGCTTCATCGACGTCGGCGGCGGCCGCTAGCGCTGGGACGTTACCCGGCCCGCCCTATTTCGTGCCGTAGAGCCGGTCGCCGGCGTCGCCCAGGCCGGGCACGATGTAGCCGTGCGCGTCGAGGTGGCTGTCGAGCGCGGCGCTGAAGACCGGCACCTCCGGGTGGTTCCGGAAGAAGTTGTCCAGCCCCTCGGGCGCGGCCAGAAGGGTCAGCAGGCGAACCTCGCCGGCGCCCTCTGCGCGCACGCGCGCGACTGCGGCGGCCGCGCTGTGGCCGGTGGCGAGCATGGGGTCGACCACGACGACCAGGCGGCGGGCCAGGTCCGCGGGCAGCTTGGCGTAGTACTCGACTGGCCGCAGGCTCTGCGGATCCCGGTAGAGGCCGATGTGGCCGACCCGCGCCGAGGGCACCAGTTCCAGCAGCCCGTCGAGCAGGCCGTTGCCGGCGCGCAGGATCGAGACGAAGCACAGCTTCTTGCCCGAGAGCTTGCGCGCGGTCATGGCCGCCAGCGGCGTCTCGATCTCGACCGGCTCGAGGGGCAGGTCGCGCAGCACCTCGTGGGCGAGCAGCAGGCCGACCTCGCGCAGGAGCTGGCGGAACTGGCCCGACGGCGTCGTGCGGTCGCGCAGCAGGGTCAGCTTGTGCTCGATCAGGGGGTGCGCGACCAGGGTGAAGGGCCCTTCGCTGCTGCTGGTCATGTCGGTCAGCTCCCGCGGCCGCGCGTTTCGGGTCGAGACGTGTCAGGAATACAGCCTCGCCGGCGCCGCGGGAAGTGCGCTCCTCCTAGCGCGGTTCGGCCTCGTCCTCGCGCTCCCAGCGCAGGATGTCCTCGCGCAGCGTCTCAAAGCCGTCGGCGACCCGGGGGCCGAACAGCGGATCGGTCGCGTCGCTCGCGCGGGCTTCGATGTCCGCCCAGTCCGCCTCGGTCAGGATCCGCGCGGCGAGCGGGAAGAAGCGCTCGTTCTCCATCGCCATGTGGCGCCGCTCGTTCTCGATGAAGCCGCGGATTACCTGGTCGATGTTGCGCCGGGGCACCTCGGCCTCGGCCAGCACATTGGCGACCGCCTCGCGAAACCGGCGCACGCGCGCGGCGATCTCGGCGTGTTCGGCGGGAAGGTCGCCGACCTCCACCGCGGCTGCGGGATCGCGCGCGCGGAGCATCTCGAAGATCAGGTCTTCCTTTGGGTGATGGCAGCGGTCAGGGAAGCCGCTGAAGTACTCGGTGATCCCCTGGATCACGTCATAGTCCGGGTGGCCGCCGCGGTCGAACAGCGCCAGCTCGCGCTCCAGCACCGTGAGCAGCCGTTCGATGTTGCGGTGCTCCTCCTTGAGGTCCTTCAAGAGCTTTCGCATCGTTCGATCCCTTGCTGTCGGTCTCGGGAACGAGAAGCCTAGCAGCGCCGCCAAACACCGGAACTGATCTGGCGCACATCGCCCGACCGGGCCGAGACTTGACCTTCCAGTGACTGGAATCTCCAGGTTGGCAGTGCAGGGCCCCGTCCGGGGGCCGGACAGTCACGGAAACGGACCCCGAGAATGACGATGGAGAAGCGCGCATCGAGCGTGGCCGGCGCCTGCTGCCACGGCGACAAGCGGGAAGCGGCGGGACGGGAGATCGACCCCGTCTGCGGCATGACCGTCGATCCGGAGCGCAGCGAACACAGCGCCCGCCACGACGGCAGCGAGTACCACTTCTGC
>CAZDBC010000650.1:0-2088 GCA_964503295.1 uncultured Kiloniellaceae bacterium
GCATGTCACCTTCTTCCTCAACGGCGGGCGCGAGACCCGGTTCGAGGGCGAGGAGCGCATCCTGGTGCCCTCGCCCAAGGTGGCGACCTACGACCTGCAGCCCGAGATGTCGGCGCCCGAGGTGACCGACCGGCTGGTCGAGGCCGTGAAGTCGCGGCGGTTCGACCTGATCGTGGTCAACTACGCCAACGGCGACATGGTCGGGCACACCGGCGACCTCGCCGCCGCGCGCAAGGCGGCGGAGGCGGTCGACCGATGCCTGGGGCGGCTGGCGGAGGCGGTGGAGGCGACCGGCGGCGCGCTGGCGATCACCGCCGACCACGGCAACGCCGAGATGATGCGCGACCCGGAGACCGGGCAGGCGCACACGGCGCACACCATGAACCTGGTGCCGCTGATCCTGGCGGTGGACGGCACCGGGGCGGTCGGGCTGGAGGACGGCCGGCTGGCCGACGTGGCGCCCACGGTGCTGGCGCTGATGGGCCTGCCGCAGCCGCGCGAGATGACCGGGCGCAGCCTGCTGACGCCGGCGCCCGCGCGCGAAGAAGCGAGCCGTGCGCGGGCTTGAGCGCATCCTCGCGGCGCTGGCGCTGGCGCTGCTGCCGGCGCTGGCGGGCGACCCCGTGCGCGCCACCGACAAGCCGACCGAGGCGCTCGAGGCCGTCGAGGAGGAGCTCGAGGCGGGCCAGGCCCGCCGCGAGAAGCTGGCGCGCGAGGCCGAGGCGATCGAACGCGAGGTCAAGGCGCTGCGCGCCGCGCTGGTCGAGACCGGCCAGCGGACGCTGGAGCTGGAGCGCGAGCTGTCGCGGATCGAGACCCGGCTCGCGTCGCTGCGCGCCGAGGAGGCCGTGGCGCGCGAGGCGCTGGCCGCGCACCGCGAGGGGCTGGAAGCGACGCTGGCCGCGGCCGAGCGGCTGGCGCTGTTCCCGCCCGAGGCGGCGCTGGCGGCGCCCGGCGGTCCCGACGACGCGGTGCGGACGGCGATCGTGCTGCGCGCGATGATGCCCGAGCTGCAGGGCCGGATGCAGTCCGTGCTGGAGAAAGTGGAGCGGATCGCCGAGCTGCGCGCGGGGATCGCCGAGCAGCGTGCCACGATCGAGCTTGCGCGGGCCGAGCTGTCGGCCGAACGGGGCCGGGCGGCGGAACTCCTGGACCGGAAGGCCGCGCTGCTGAGCCAGACCGACGCCGAGCGCCGGGCGGTGGCCGAACAGGTGGCGGCGCTGACCGACAGGGCCGAGGATTTGCGCGGGCTGATCGAGGAGATCGAGGCCGAAGCGGCGCGCAGTGCGAAGGCGGCGGCCGAGGCTGCCGCGCAGGCTTCGGCCCAACCGGGACCGGAGGCGGCGCCGCGGCCCGGACCGACGGCGCGGCCCGACGGCGTGCGCACGCTGGCCGGCGCGCAGGGCGGGATGAGCCCGCCCGTGGCCGGCAAGGTGGTGCAGGTGTTCGGCAGCGGCGGGCGGCACTTCGGCACCAACGACCGCGGCGTGGCGTTCGAGACGCGGCCGGGCGCGCGGGTGGTGGCGCCGTTCGACGGCCGGGTGGCCTTCGCCGGGCCGTTCCGCGGCTATGGGCGCATCTTGATCATCGATCACGGCGAGGGATATCATTCGCTGCTGATCGGGCTGGACCGTATCGACACCACCGTCAACCAGTGGCTTCTGGCCGGCGAGCCGGTGGGCACCGTCGGGCGGCGCTCCAATGGTGCGTCCGCGCTCTATCTGGAGCTCAGGAAGAGGGGCCGGCCGATCGACCCCTTGCCCTGGCTTGCCTACACCCCAAGCGAAGCGAGCGGATGATGCGAGCAACTCTCCCGATGGTCCTGGCGCTGGCCGCCGCGCTGATCGTGCCGGCGATCCCCGCCTCGACCCAAACCCAGGACGAAAACGGCGCGGACCGGGCCAGCGTCTACGAGATGCTGGACCTGTTCGAGACGGTCTTCCGGCAGGTCAAGCAGGACTATGTCGAGGAGGTTTCGGACGAGAAGCTGATCCGCGCCGCGGTCAACGGCATGCTCAGCTCGCTCGATCCGCACTCGTCCTACATGGACCCCGACAGCTTCGGCAAGGGCAATGTCGCGGGCGTCGC
>CAZDBC010000651.1:0-2085 GCA_964503295.1 uncultured Kiloniellaceae bacterium
TCATCGTCTGCTCCATCGAGAACGTCGATCCCATGGGCGTGCACACCGGCGATTCGGTCACCGTGGCGCCGGCGCTCACCCTGACCGACAAGGAGTATCAGATCCTGCGCGACGCCTCGATCGCCGTGCTGCGCGAGATCGGCGTCGATACCGGCGGCTCGAATGTCCAGTTCGCCGTCAACCCGGACGACGGCACGGTGGTCATCATCGAGATGAACCCGCGCGTCTCGCGCTCCTCGGCGCTGGCCTCCAAGGCAACGGGCTTCCCGATCGCCAAGATCGCGGCCAAGCTCGCCGTCGGCTACCTGCTCGACGAGTTGCAGAACGACATCACCAAGGTGACTCCGGCCTCTTTCGAGCCGACCATCGACTACGTCGTCACCAAGATGCCGCGCTTCACCTTCGAGAAGTTCCCCGGCGCGGTGCCGACCCTGACCACCTCGATGAAGTCGGTCGGCGAGGCCATGGCGATCGGGCGCTGCTTCGCCGAATCGCTGCACAAGGCGCTGCGTTCCATGGAGACCGGCCTGACCGGCCTCAACGAGGTGGCGATCGAGGGCGCGCGCCGGCCCGACGGCTCGGTCGACAAGGAGGCCGTGCTGGTCGCCCTGGCCGAGCCGCGGCCCGACCGCCTGCTGACCATCGCCCAGGCCTACCGCGAGGGTCTCGGCGAGGCCGAGATCCAACACGCGACCCGCTACGACCCCTGGTTCCTGCGCGAGATCGAGGCGCTGGTGAAGCTCGAGCAGCGGCTGCGCGAGACCGGCCTGCCGGAGACGCCCGAAGCATTGCTTGAGCTGAAGCGCGCCGGCTTCTCCGACGCGCGCCTCGCCGAGCTGACCGGCGCCGAGGAGGCGGCGGTGACCGCGCGCCGCCAGGGCCTCGGCCTGACCCCGGTCTACAAGCGCATCGACACCTGCGCCGGCGAATTCCCCTCGGTCACCCCCTACATGTATTCGGCCTACGAGCACGCCTACCGCAGCGCCGGCGCCGCCGCGGGCCCGCGCCTCGACTGCGAGGCGGAGCCGAGCGACCGCAACAAGGTCATGATCCTGGGCGGCGGGCCGAACCGCATCGGCCAGGGCATCGAGTTCGACTACTGCTGCGTCCATGCCGCCTACGCCCTCAAGGAGGCCGGCTTCGAGACCGTCATGGTCAACTGCAACCCGGAGACGGTTTCGACCGACTACGACACCTCGGACCGGCTCTACTTCGAGCCGCTGACCGCCGAGGACGTGATCGCCATCGCGCGCACCGAGCAGCGGCGCGGCACGCTGAAGGGCGTGATCGTCCAGTTCGGCGGCCAGACGCCGCTCAAGCTGGCCCAGGCGCTGGCCGCGGCCGAGATCCCGATCCTCGGCACCTCGCCGGATGCCATCGATCTGGCCGAGGACCGCTTCCGCTTCCAGGAGCTGCTCGCCCGCCTCGGCCTGAAGCAGCCGGTCAACGGCACTGCGCGCTCGCGCGCCGAGGCGATTGCGGTCGCCGAGCGGATCGGCTTCCCGGTGCTGATCCGCCCGTCCTACGTGCTCGGCGGCCGGGCCATGGAGATCGTCCACGACAGCGAGCAGCTCGAGGGCTATATCGATACCGCGGTCCGGGTCTCAGGGCGCAACCCGGTGCTGATCGACTCCTACCTGCGCGACGCAATCGAGGTCGACGTCGACGCCGTGGCCGACGGCGAGAGCGTCTACATCGCCGGGGTCATGGAGCACATCGAGGAGGCCGGCATCCATTCCGGCGACTCGGCCTGCGCCCTGCCGCCCCACAGCCTGCCGGCCGAGGTGGTCGGCGAGATCGCCCGTCAGACCGAGCTGCTCGCGCGCGGCCTCGGCGTGACCGGCCTGATGAACGTCCAGTTCGCCGTCCGCGGCGGCGAGATCTTCATCCTGGAGGTCAACCCGCGCGCCAGCCGCACGGTGCCCTTCGTCGCCAAGGCGACAGGCGTGCCGATCGCCAAGATCGCCGCCCGGGTCATGGCCGGCGCGAAGCTGGCCGAGTTCGACCTGCCGCGCGACCCCGGCGGGCGCCTGAGCGCCAACGGCCGCGTCGCGGTCAAGGAGGCGGTGTTCCCCTTCGCGCGCT
>CAZDBC010000652.1:0-2083 GCA_964503295.1 uncultured Kiloniellaceae bacterium
GCTGCCCGCCCTGCTGCGCCGTCTCTATCGGCGAATCGGCCCCGACGGAATGCCTTGATTTCAGACGCTTGCGAGGCGGGATCAGAAGTTTCCAGGCTGTGGCGCCGGGGCCACAGTGGCGCCAGCCGCGCCGCTCGCCCGGCGCAACTGCTAGTCTTGGCGCGACGGCTATGCTAGGCAAAAGGGCTTCTGGCAGGGGGTGCCGAAGGCGAGGAGTATCGACCGCGCCTACAGCTTCCTTTAACGGTCCATGGCGACTATGGCGGCGCACCGCTGAAGAGAACCGACGCGTCGCCGGGTCGCGTGGAAAGCAACTGGAACGCGGTCGTGCATTCGTCAGAGACCGAGGTCGGGTAACGGGGCTTAACGGGGTGAACATGCTATCAAGGTTCGGGGCGCGCTGGGGCAAAGTCTTTCGATCCTCCCTTCTCGGACTCGCCGGCGCTGCCGTGCTCGGCGGCTGCGCGTCCGATCCCGGGGCAGCCTCCCGGGCCTGGGGCGACTTGGCGGTTGCCGCCGAACGTACGCCGGTCGAATACCGCCTGCAGCTCGCCAGCACAGCGACCGCCGACGAAGAGGTGGATCTCTGGGCCGATTCGGAGAACGCGCTTCCCGAGGAATGGGATCCGCTCGAGCTGGTCAACCGGCTGCTGTTCGCCATCAACCAGACCATCGATCTGGTTCTCATCCGGCCGCTGGCCGTCACCTACTCCTTCTGGGTTCCGGTCGAGCTTCAGGACGTCGTGCGCGACTTCACGCGCAACATCCGCGGCCCGGTGATCTTCTTCAATGACGTCTTTCAGGGCTCCTGGGACCGTGCGGATACGACGGCGACGCGGTTTCTCGTCAACACCACGGTCGGCGTCGGCGGCCTCTTCGACGTCGCCAAGACCTGGGGCTACGAGTACCACGACGAAGACTTCGGACAGACCCTCGGCACCTATGGCGCCGGCCCGGGCCCCTACCTGGTCTTGCCGCTGCTCGGTCCGTCCAGCCTGCGCGACGCCTCCGGCCGGGTCGTCGATACGGTGATCGACCCCTTTACCTGGCTTCTGCCGACCTCCGTCGGCGTGAGCATTACCGCCTCGCGCGGCATCGACACCCGTGCCCGGCTGCTCGATACGCTCGACGAGCTGGAGCGCGATTCGGTCGATTTCTATGCCCGGCTGCGTTCGCTCTACCTTCAGTCGCGCGCGAACGACATCCGCAACGGCGCGGCCGCCGACGATATTCCGGCACCGGGCCTCTCGGGCGGCACCGGGCTGCAGACCGGGGCGGTGAAGGCCGAGCCGCGCTGACGCGACGCCTCAGCATGCCGGCCGCGCCGCATTCCGGCGCACCGAACGGCGCCAGTACCCCGGGGGTCGGTGACCTATAGGCGATCCACCCGCGTGGGGAATGAGACGAAGGAGACCCTTGCCATGACCGATGCTCGATCGAACGGCACCGTCGCCGCGTCCGCCCTTGGCCGCCGACGTCCGGCGGCGATTGCGCTTGCGCTAGCGCTCCTGCTCGGCGCCGGGCTCGCTCCCTGGGCCGGCGGGCCGGCACGGGCCGACTCCGGCGACGCCCAGGCGTTCCTCCAGCGACTGAACGACACGGTCGAGGCCGAACTGGTTGACGGCGAGCTGGACGACGCGGAGCGGGAGCGGCGTTTCCGCACCCTCTTCAGGGCCCATTTCGACCTGCCGACCATCGGCCGCTTCGTCACCGCCCGCTACTGGCGCGGCGCCAGCGAAGAGGAACGGCAGGATTTCCTGCAGGTGTTCGAGGACGCCATGGTGCAGCGCTTTCTGCCGCTGTTCAGCTCTTACGAACGCGAGAGCTTCATCATCAGGAACGCCCGTCCCGACGAGCGCAGCGACCGCTTCGTCATCGTCTCCTCGACCATCAAGCGCGACGGCGAGGAGGACCTCTCCGTCGACTGGCGTCTGCTGCGCAACGACGGCTTCAAGGTCGTGGACATCATGGCCGAGGGGGTGAGCATGGCGATCACCCTGCGCTCGGAATACGTCTCCGCGATCCGCATAGGCGGCGGGCGCCTCAGCGCGCTGACCGAACAGCTCCGCTCCAAGGTCGAGGC
>CAZDBC010000653.1:0-2075 GCA_964503295.1 uncultured Kiloniellaceae bacterium
GAGCGGCCCGACTGGGCGACCGGCGCCGAGCGCGGTTATCTGGTGCTGATCGGCCTTCTGGTCGCGCTCGCCGTGCCGCGCGTCGGCGCGGCGTGGAGCGCGGCGCTGGGGGTGGCGGTGCTGGCGGGCGTCATCGCCGCCTCCTGGCTGGCCTTCGCCGAGTTGGGCTGGCTGCTGGACCCGATCTACCCGTCAGCCGGTGCCGTGCTGGTGTTCATGGCCTCGACGGTTCTGGTCTACCTGCGCTCCGACGCCGAGCGGCGCAAGGTGCGCAACGCCTTCTCGCGCTACCTGTCGCCCGACCTGGTCGAGCGCCTGGCGGCGCATCCCGAGCGGCTCGAGCTGGGCGGCGAGATGCGCGAGATGACGCTGATGTTCTGCGACATCCGCGGCTTCACCACCATCTCCGAGCAGTTCGACGCCCACGAGCTGACCGCGTTCATCAACCGCTTCCTCACGCCCATGACCGACATCGTGCTGCGCCGGCGCGGCACCATCGACAAGTACATGGGCGACGCGATCATGGCATTCTGGAACGCGCCGCTGGACGACCCCGACCACGCCGCCAACGCCTGCCGCACGGCGCTGGAGATGGTCGAGACGCTGGAGGCGCTGAACGAGGAATGGCGCGCGCAGGCGGAGGAGGAGGGCAAGACCTTCCACCGGGTGCGCATCGGCGTGGGGCTGAACACCGGCGAGTGCTGCGTCGGCAACATGGGCTCGGAGCAGCGCTTCGACTATTCGGTGATCGGCGACGACGTGAACCTCGCCTCGCGCCTGGAAGGGCTGACCAAGGAGCACGGCGCCGACGTCATCGCCGGCGGGAAGACCGCCGCCGCGGCGCCGGACATGGCCTGGCTGGAGCTGGGCGAGACGGCGGTCAAGGGCAAGACCGCGCCGGTGCGCATCTTCGCGCTGGCCGGCGACGAGACGGTGGCGGCGGGCGAGGCCTTCGCCGAGCTGAAGCGGCGGCACGATGCGCTGATGGCCGCCGCCCGCGCGCACCGCGACGGCGACCTGCCGGCGTTGGCCCGGGCGTGCCGCGAGGTCGCCGGACCGCGGGTGGCGCGGTGCTACGACCGGTTCCTGGGGGAGCCGGTGGACGTTTAGCAACCGGGTCACCGGCCGCGGCGGGATGCGGCTCGAGTCCGAGCTACCTGGCGATCTCGTCTGCGGTCATCGTGATGCTCCGGCCGTGGGTCGCCGCGGCGGCCCGGGGCGGTGCGCAAACGACGCACAAATGCCACAGATCGCCGGCAGCCTGCGAGTGAAGCGGGGAAAGCATACCGACGCGCGCCGTAACACGCGCTAGACTGTTCCCGCGTCGGGGCCGCGCATCGGGCGCTGCCCGGCCACTGCCTGGAGCCGGTTTCATGTGCGCCATCCGATACGTCGTCCTCCTTGTCCTGGTCACCCTGGCGGCGCCGAGCTGGGCGCTCGACGACCCGCGGCTGGCTGCGGCGGGCGCCGACTACGCGGACGCGATCCGCGCCGGCAACACGCTGGGCGAGGACAGCGCGCAGGCGGCGGCCTCGTGGCGCACCGCCGAGGCGGCGGCCGAGGCCGACGACTGGAAGCAGGCGGTCGAGCAGTACGAGCGCGCGGTGGCCTTCGGCGCCGACGACCCCAAGCTGTGGCTGGCGCTGTCGCGCGCGCTGGCGGCGGGCGGCGCGCCCGACTGGGACAAGGCGCACGCCGCCGCCTACAACGCCCACGCCGCGGCCGAGAGCCCGCGCGACCGGGCCTTCGCGCTGTTCCGGGTGGCCGATCTCTACGAGACGCGGCGCCAGCCGGTCAGCGCCATGGAGGCCTATGGCGAAGGGCTGGAGCTGGTCGACTACGCGCCCGCGCGCGAGCGCTGGACGGCGCTGCGCGACGAGCACACGCTGCGCGTCACCGGCGCCTATCCCGAGCCCGAGAGCGAGACGCCGCGCATCTGCGTCGAGTTCTCGCACGACCTCGCCGGGCGCCAGGTGCGCTACGCCGACTATGTCCGCATCGAGCCCGCCGGCGACGTGGCGCTCAGCGCGCAGGGCGCCCTGCTGTGCGCGACCGGCGTCGAGCACGGCCGGACC
>CAZDBC010000654.1:0-2074 GCA_964503295.1 uncultured Kiloniellaceae bacterium
GGCCTCGCGGATCGGAGTGGCACTCTTTTCGAGCCAGGCCCGAAACGCATCCTCGTGGCCATAGCCTGCACCCTGGCCATATCCGATGCGAATCACATGGGCGAGGACCATGGCCTCTATGCCCCATCGACGAAGATCGGGGAGGCAGGACAGAAGCGATTCCTCAGCCGGGGACTGATCGACGCCGACTAGCGCTTTGTTGAACATCTTTATTTCCTCAGATCTTCGGCTTCGTTCCGGGCACCAGATACTCGGGCTCTTCGTCGGCCGGCTTGGCGGCGAGCTGCTGGTCAGTCAGTCGCGCGTAGATTTCAATCAGGGTACCGTCGGGATCCTTCAGCCAGAGCTCATGCAGCGGCGTGCCCCGCCAAGTCGTGCGTGGCGGTTTCTCGACATGCGCTCCGAAGGCAAGCGCGCGTTGGTAGGCATCGATAACCGCATCCCGGTCGGCCACGCCGATGCCGAGGTGGTAGAGCGTGTCCTGATGCAATTCCTTGCCGTCGGATACGAGCAGGACGAAATTGAGATTGAGGTCCGGCCGGATGAAGATGGCGTAGCGGTGCGTCCATTCCTTCGGCCAAGTGCCGAGCAGCCAAGCATAGAACCGGACGCTCTCGGGAAGGCTGGCCACGCGGATGCTGCCGTGGAATTCCTGGGATGGCGGGCCTTCGGGAAGGTCGGTCAGTGCCCTCAGGACTTCTAGCCGGGCCTTGATCTGATCGCGGGCTGTCCGGAACCGCGTCCGGAAATCGTCCGGCGTGACCGAGGGGTCGGTCGATGCGGGATCCGCGATTGGCCAATGCAGGCGCCGCACCCGCCCGGGCAGGACCGGGCAGACTTCCTCGGCGCAAAGCGTGACAACCAGATCGATGCCGCCCGGATCGACGTCGTCGACCGATTTCGATCGCTGCCCCGAGATATCGATGCCGATCTCGGCCATGACCTCGATGGCATAAGGGTTGACTCGCGAAGGCGCCGAGCCCGCGCTCATGACCGTTGTGTGGTTGCCAAGGAGAGTACGCGCCAACCCCTCCGCCATCTGGCTGCGGGCGGAGTTGGCAACGCACAGGAACAGAATGTTCATCGCTGCACCTCGTCGCTCCGCAAGCGCAGGCCGGCGGCGGCACTCGTGGCCTCATCCACCGCCGGAAAATGCGTTCGAGTCCGATTGGCGAAGGCGACAAGCGAGAGCATGACCGGGACTTCCACCAAAACGCCCACGACCGTAACCAGTGCCGCCCCAGAATTCAGGCCGAAAAGCCCAATCGCGACGGCTACGGCGAGTTCGAAGAAGTTCGACGTTCCAATCAGAGCGCAGGGCGCTGCGACATTGTGCGGGACGCGCCATAGCCATGCCGCAGCATAGGCGATGATGAAGATCCCGTAGGACTGGATCAGCAGGGGCGCGGCTATCAAGCCGATCAGCAGCGGGTCTTCAACGATGACGTGTCCCTGGAAGCCGAACAGGAGCACCACGGTCGCGAGCAGGCCAAGGATAGAGAAGGGCTTGAGCCTTGTTGTAAAACGGGCGACCTGTGCTTCGCCCCGCACTCCGCTGCCGGCCCTCCTGACCAGCGCAGCCCGCGTCGCAGCGCCGGCGGCGAGCGGAATAACCACGTAGAGTACAACCGATAGGATCAAGGTCTCCCAAGGCACCTCGATGTCGGTGACACCCAGAAGCAAGGCGACGATCGGGGCAAAGGCGAAGATCATGATGGCGTCGTTCAGGGAAACCTGGACCAGCGTGTAGTTCGGGTCTCCGCGGGTTAGCTGCGACCAGACGAAAACCATGGCGGTGCATGGCGCGGCGCCGAGCAGGATCAGCCCGGCGATGTACTGGCCAGCGTCCGCCGGATCGATCAGATCGGCAAAGAGGAATTCGAAGAACAGCACACCGAGCGCGGCCATGGTGAAGGGCTTGATGAGCCAATTCACGATGACGGTAATGACAAGGCCCTTCGGCCGCTTGTGAATGTGCCGCAGGCTTGCGAAGTCCACCGCGACCATCATCGGGTAGACCATCGCCCAGATCAGGATGGCCACAACCAGATTGACCGAAGCGTATTCCCAGTCG
>CAZDBC010000655.1:0-2072 GCA_964503295.1 uncultured Kiloniellaceae bacterium
GTGGCGTCGACGAGCTGGTCGGCGACCTCTTGGCGCATGCCGGTGTCTACGGCTCGCTGCGTCCGGACCAACGGGCGGAGAGTGACATCGCGCGCGGCGTCGAGGTGGCGCGCGCGCTCGGCCGGGCTGACGTCGGCCAGGCGGTCGTGGTCCAGCACGGCGTTGTCCTCGGGGTCGAAGCGGTCGAAGGCACCGACGAACTGATCCGACGTTGCGCCGCCCTGCGTCGGCCGGGGGCGGGGCCCGTCCTGGTCAAGCTGCGCAAGCCGCAGCAGGAGCGTCGCGTGGACCTGCCGACCATCGGGCCGGCGACGGTCGAAACGGCGGCCGCGGCCGGTTTTGCCGGGATCGCGATCGAAGCAGGCGGTACCTTGATGATCGAGCGGGAGAGGCTGGGGACGATCGCGGATCGGGCGAATGTCTTCCTGGTCGGCCTCGAGCTGCCGTCTTGAACGCCGCCGACGCCGGCCGGTCGGCCGATCCGCTTGTTTTTCTCGTCGCCGCGGAGCCGTCCGGAGATTTGCTTGGCGCCCGTCTCATGGCCGCGCTGCGCGACGAGACCGGAGGCAGGGTCCGCTTCGCCGGCGTCGGCGGCGAGCGGATGGCGGCCGAAGGCCTGGACAGCCTTTTTCCGGTCGACGACCTGGCCGTCATGGGACTGGTTGAGGTTGTGCCGAAGCTTGCGCTTGTCTATCGGAGCATCCGCGAAACCGTGTCGGCTGCCCGCCGCCTTCGGCCGGACGCTGTGGTCACGATCGATTCGCCGGCCTTTACGCTCGAGGTCGCCGGCCGTCTGAAGGGCAGTGGTGCCGCGCTGATCCACTACGTGGCGCCTTCGGTCTGGGCCTGGAAACCCTGGCGCGCCAGGCTGATGGCCAGGTATCTGGACCGGGTCATGACTCTGCTGCCGTTCGAGCCGCCGCTGTTCGCGCGGCATGGGCTGACAGCCAGTTTCGTTGGTCATCCCGCTGTCGAGCAGGCCGCATTGGAAGGGGACGGGCAGGCCTTCCGTCGTCGCCTGGGAATCGGGACCCATGAGCCGCTCCTGCTCGTGTTGCCGGGCAGCCGGCGCGGCGAGGTGCGGCCGTTGCTTCCGCTCTTCCGTGACGCTGCCGTCTGTCTGGAGCAACGCCTGCCCGGGCTGCGCGCCGTCGTGCCGACAGTCGGCCGGGTGGCCGACGACGTCGCCGAGGCCGTTGCCGGCTGGCCGCTTCGCACGACTGTGGTCGTCGATGCCGCGGACAAGCGGGCCGCCTTTGCGGCCGGTCAGGTGGCGCTGGCCGCCTCGGGGACGGTGACGCTCGAACTGGCCCTGGCCGGCGTGCCGACCGTCGTCAGCTATCGTCTCAACAACGTCAGCGCGGTCGCCTTCGGCCTGGTCAGCCGGACCCCATACATCAGCCTGCCCAACATCCTGCTGGGACGCGAATGCCAGCCCGAGCTGCTGCAGTGGCGGGCGACCCCGCAACGTCTCGCCGCAGCGCTGGAACGTTTGGCGACCAGCGAACAGGCTCGCGCGCGGCGACTGGCCGATTCTCGGGACTTGGCCGCACGCCTTGGCGACGGAGACGTTCCGCCGAGCCGCCGGGCGGCCCGCTGCGTTCTCGCCGAGATCGCCGTGCGCCGGCGGTCCTAGGGGGTTGGTCCGTCGGACAGCTTCTTGCGCTTTCCCAGCGGCACGTACTCGCGCAGCGAGGGCCCGGTGTAGAGCTGGCGCGGCCGGCCGATCTTGTGCCCGGGATCCTCGATCATCTCCTTCCACTGGGCAATCCATCCGACCGTGCGTGCCAGGGCGAAGAGCACGGTGAACATGCTGGTCGGAAAGCCCATCGCCTTCAAGACGATGCCCGAATAGAAGTCGACGTTCGGAAACAGCTTCTTTTCGACGAAATAGTCGTCTTCCAGCGCGATGCGTTCAAGTTCCATCGCCAGCTCGAGCAAGGGCTCCTTCTTGACGCCCAGGGTGTCGAGCACTTCGTGACAGCTTTTGCGCATGACTGTCGCGCGCGGGTCGTAATTCTTGTAGACCCGGTGGCCGAAGCCCATCAGGCGGAAGGGATCGTCCTTGTCCT
>CAZDBC010000656.1:0-2071 GCA_964503295.1 uncultured Kiloniellaceae bacterium
AAAAAACGTCTTTTGTGCCACGTAAGATGAAAATAAAGATATGCCTCAACACATAGAAGACCTTGCCGACGCGAACCGCGGTTCCCGGGGCGATCGTCAGCCGCCCCCTCCCGGTTATCAGGATATCGCGGGTAACGATGTACGGGCTCTCTTCAGGAGTCCACCGCTGTTCACCGTCGATTATTCCGCCTACGCGGGTCTCGGCGCGAACGCCTGCGCACGCCAGCAGCAGGATACCCCACCGAACGTAAGATAGGAGCCGAAAACTCACAATCACAGGGCCTGTTCGTTGAATTTACAGTAGAGATACCATTTTATCCACGAGGCATGATCGAGAGAAAATACATATCCAGCCAGTGGTTGATCGGTCTTCTCTCCCCCCTCACCCTTCTGCCACTTGAGCAATCCGGCGGACCGGAGCTGCTCCAAGGCTTCCTTGTGTGTCTCCTCCAGTCCGGCCTCGCTCAGCACTGGCCAGAGCTGCTCCCCGTACACCTCACTTCGCGAATTGGGCGCCACGTCGATGGCCTCGATTTTCTCCGCTACGCTTACCACGAACGTTCGACGGGCCTCGTTGAGTGTGGGCATCTTCGCGTATGCCTTGCGCAAACGGTTCCGAAGAAATGCACAGTACAGGTGAAGGTTCTTGGGATCGGGTACACGGATCGCTTCATCTACGGACTCGATAAATCGCTTGCTCTCCAGGTGCTGCAGCGCGCGAATCACGCGATCGTAGCTCGTTCCCAGGAGCTGAACAAGCCGCGTACGTGTAACTCGTGCATCGACTACACGCCCGCCGCCGTCCTGACCGGCCCGCCCATGACGCAAAAGGTAGTGTCCGAAAGCGATAATCACATTTGCACCCCCGCTCCCCGTCGCACCACCCTGAAACCGGGTGTTGGCTTTCCTGATCTTCTGACTGGTGGTCCGGATGATGGAGAGAAACCAGGGGGGAACCCCTTTGACCTTGGAGTGAAAGGTCTCCGAATCGATCAGGACAACCGAGCAATCGGTGAGCGCTCGTGCAGAAGCGCTGCGTGCCTTACCGTCGATGAGCGCCATCTCCCCCAGCACAGACCCTTTGCTCAGTTTGGCAAGCTGCACATTGCGGGGACCTACACGTCGGTAGATCTCCACCGTGCCGTCCTGAATGAGGTACAGCTCGCGGGAGTGGTCGTTCTCCCGGAACAGGTGGCTTCCGCTCTTGTAATTCTTCACAAACGGTTTCATATTCTCGCCGGCACACTCCCGCGGATTCGGCACGCCGATGCATTAGCGCTCGAACTCAGCGACACAAACTAACTATTTTGTAACTCGGAGGTCTCGAGGCGTTCCGAGGCGGCAGGAGACACATTTCCGATCAATGACTATAGCTATGCAACAATTCAATTGTACATCTACTCTTCCATGGTAATCAAGAAGAATCATTTTCGGGCAGCCGTTTCGCGCACCATCCTGGTACCGGGTCTTATCGGTGCGACCTGGTTCTCCTGTTCCGGGCCGGGTTCGGTAGAGCTCGAGGTCGACTTCTCCAGTCGTCCACAATGGCACTACGTCGTCGAGGTCGAAACAAACGGATCGATCCACCAGGCCGAAGAGCGCCGCAACTTTGCCAGTACCGCCCACTGCGACTTACGTGGTCAGGCGGCACCGGATGATCCGTCAGACCTTACCCTTGTGCTCGCCGATGTGCACATAGTCTCGGATATGCTCGACAGTGCCGAGACCCACAACCTGCGGCGTCAGTTCGAAGGGACCCGGATGACGTTCTCCTGCGAAGATGGCACCATTTCGTTGAGGGACACATCAACCCTTCCTCGGATTCAGATCGGAGAGTGGGATTTGTTCCGCACCTTTGCCCGCGTGATCCCCGCGCTCCCCGGGTCGAAGGTCCGGCCCGGATCGACCTGGGGGCGCGAACGGCAGATCCCGCTGAAAACCACCCACGGCGATGCCCTCGGGCACCTCTTTCAGTCCTTTCTGCTCGACAGCCTCTCCCGTGACTCGCTGGACAATTTGAGGAAACCCTCTTCGAAAACGACGACCTTCTTATCGCTCAACGTTGACTGAC
>CAZDBC010000657.1:0-2070 GCA_964503295.1 uncultured Kiloniellaceae bacterium
GCCGCGGCAAGAGGCAGGCTCAGTAGAGCCCGCCGCTGCCCGGCTGCGGCCGCCCCGACGAATCGGGGATCGGAATCGCCGCATCCGGACCGCCACCGAGCTGGACCGCGGGTCCGCTCGGCACCGTCCCGGGCTTGAAGGCCTCGAGGAACACCTGGCCGTCGCCCGGGCGCGCGGGCCGGCCCGTCTCCGCACTGACCCGTACGAGCTCGATGCCAGGCGGCACGCGGAACGGCACCGCCGGCGTGCCCTCGAGCGCCGCCGCCATGAAGTCCTTGAACACCGGCGCGGAAACCGACGAGCCCGTCTCGCGCCGACCGAGCGGGCGCGGTTCGTCGTAACCTATGAACACGCCGACGGCGAGATCCGGCGAGAAGCCGATGAACCAGGTGTCACGCTCCTCGTTGGTGGTGCCCGTCTTCCCCGCCAGAGGTCGGCCGAGTTCCGCGATGCGCCGACCGGTGCCCCGCTGCACCACGCCCTCGAGCATGGAGACGACTTGATAGGCGGAGGCCGGGTCGACAAGCTGCTCGCGGTTGTCCGGCAGCTCGGGCACCGGCTGCCCGGCCCAGGCCTCGGCGCGGCAGTCGGGGCAACTGCGGGTATCGTGGCGGTAGATGGTTCGCCCCTTGCGGTCCTGAATGCGGTCAATCAGCGTCGGCGTGAGCTCGCGCCCGCCGTTCACCATTATTGCGTAGGCATTGGTCAGGCGCAGAAGGGTGGTTTCTCCGGCACCCAGTGCCATCGACAGCACGGGTTCGAGCTCATCGACCACGCCGAGCCGCTCGGCATAGGCCGCGATCTTCTCCATGCCCACCGCCTGGGCGAGGCGGATGGTCATGAGGTTGCGCGACTTCTCCAGCCCGACGCGAAGCGGCGTCGGCCCGTAGAACTTGTCGGAGTAGTTGGCCGGCTTCCATTTGCCGAGACCGGCGCCCTGATCGACGACGATCGGCCCGTCGAGAATGATTGTCGAGGGCGTAAAACCGCTGTCCAACCCGGCCAGATAGACGATCGGCTTGAAGGCGGAGCCCGGCTGACGGCGGGCCTGGGTCGCGCGGTTGAAGCTGCTGAGCTCGAAGGAATAGCCGCCCGACATCGCAAGGACCCGACCGGTGTGCGGATCGAGCGCGACCAGGGCGCCGTTGACCTCCGGGATCTGGCGCAGGCCATAAGTTCCTTCGGGGTGCTCCTTGCCCTCTCCGTCTCGCAGCACCGGTTCGACCATGACGACATCGCCGAGCGTCAGAACGTCGCCCGGCGTCTTGGGTCTGGCGCCGACTCGCTGATCCTCCAGCGCGGGGGCGGCCCAGCGCAGCTCGTCCATCGGAATGCGCCCGCTCCGGCCGTCGGGCAGGCCGATCGCGGCCGCCGCGTCGCCCAGCTCGAGGACAACGGCGAGCGACCAGTCATGCATCCCCGCCGGTCGCTCGACCTCGGCCAAGCGCGACCGCCAGGCCGCCTCGGCAGGCGCCTCGCCGAGATCGAGGTTGGCGACCGGTCCGCGCCAGCCGTGGCGCCGGTCGTAGGCGATCAGGCCGTCGCGCAGGGCCCGGTCGGCTATCCTCTGAAGCCGGGGATCGAGGGTCGTGCGAACGGAGAGTCCGCCGCCGTAGAGCTCAGACTCGCCGACCAGGTCGACCAGTTCGCGGCGCACCTCCTCGGCGAAATAGGCGGCCTCGACGCTGTCGGCCTCCTCCGCCGCGCGGACCTCGAACAGCTCGTTCCAGGCAGCCTCCGCCTGGGACCGATCGATGCGGCCATCCTCCAGCATGCGTCCGATGACCCAGTCGCGCCGCGCGATCGCCGCCTCGCGCTGGCGCAAGGGATGGTAGTTGTTTGGCGCCTTGGGCAGCGCCGCCAGATAGGCGGCCTCCGCGATCGTGAGCTCATCGAGGCTCTTGTTGAAGTAGTTGAGGGCCGCCGCAGCCACGCCGTAGGACCGGAAGCCCAGGTAGATCTCGTTGAGGTAGAGCTCGAGGATGCGGTCCTTGTCGAGCGCCTGCTCGATGCGCAGGGCAAGAATCGCCTCCTTGATCTTCCGCTCCAGGGACAACTCATTGGTCAGAA
>CAZDBC010000658.1:0-2070 GCA_964503295.1 uncultured Kiloniellaceae bacterium
CTAAGCTGCGAAAGGCTCAGTCTCCAGGGCGTCTCAGAAGGCGGCCTCGGGCGGCGGTATGTTGCCGATCGGCTCGGGCAGCCCGCGATTGTCGAACCAGTCGACCCCTTGCGAGCAGCAGCTGAGCAAGCCCGGCAGCCAAGCTGCGGCCTTGAACAGAAGGCCGAGGGCCAGGCTGGCGCGTTCGACGGGCTGGAGCTTGTGCCAGGGACTGCGGCGGTGGATCTGACCCAGCCCCGAAGTTAGGGCCACTCATAGGTGGAATCTGCCCGTTTCGGATAGCACCGGCTTGGAAAGAGCGGCAAGCGGCTCCGGCGGTGAGCCGTCAGAGAGCTCTGGAGCCGGAGCCGCTTGCCGCGGTCGCTCGAATGGGCGGGCTGCCGCGAACGCTTTCGGCGTCGACATGCGCAGCGCGGTGTGGGGCCTGGTTTCGTTGTAGGCCACGCGCCAGCGCTCGATGATCCGGCGGGCCTCGTCGAGGCTGCGGAACCAGTGCGGATCGAGGCATTCGTCTCGGAAGCGGCCGTTGAAGCTTTCGATCGAGCCGTTCTGCATGGGCTTGCCGGGATCGATGAAGAACAGCCTGACACCGTGCTCGTGCGCCCAGTTCTCGAGGTCGCGGCCGGTGAACTCCGGGCCGTTGTCGACCACGAGAATATCGGGATAGCCGCGCTCGCGGGCGACATCGTCGAGCATCAGCACAATTCGACGCCCTGGTAGCGAGAAATCGACAAGGATCGCGGGGCATTCGCGGGTACAGTCGTCCTTGAGATTGGCCGTGCGGAACTTGCGACCACTGGCCAGCGTGTCCTCCCTGCCGGGGCCCCCATGCAGCCCGCTGCATGGGGTGGGGGTGAAGTCCATCGACCAGCGCTGGTTGGCGGCAATCGGGCACCAGTGGCCGGCCATCGTGCCGGCCCCGCGCTTCTGGCGGTGACGGCGGCGGATCGCCAAGCGCTCCTCCTGGTAGAGCCGGGCAATGAGCTTGTGATTGGCGCGCCAGCCCTCGCGTTTGAGCAGCTCGTGCAGCCGGCGATAGCCATAGCGCCGGTTTTCGCCGGCCAGCGCCCGAAGCCGCTCGCGCAGTCTCGCATGGTCCTTCGGCCGAATCGGCTCGCGATCCGCCTGCGACCGCGAGATGCCCACCAGCCTGCACGCCCGACGCCGCGACAGCCCATGCTCGTTCTGAGCCAGGGCCACTGCTTCGCGTCGGGCGGCAGGCGTTACCAGTTTTTTTCCAAAAGCCCTTTCAGCGCCTTGTTGTCCAACAGCGCTTCGGCCAGCAGCTCCTTCAGCCGCCGGTTCTCGTCTTCCAGCGATTTCAGTCGCTTGGCATCCGAAACGGTCATCCCGCCGTACTTGGCCCGCCATTTATAGAACGTGGTCTGCGAGGCGTTGTGCCGCCGGCAAAGCTCGTCGAGCTTCGCCCCGGCCTCGTACTCCCGCAGGATACCGATGATCTGCTCTTCACTGAAACGGCTCTTGCGCATCTGTCCTCCTCACGAACCAAGGTAGAACAGATTCCCCTTATCCGTGGCACCGTTTCAGGGGGCTGAGTCAGATCACCTCGGCCTTGTAGAGGCCGATGACCGTTTCTGCCATCGAAGGCCAGGAGGCCTTTGATCCGATCTCCGGCGGGGACGCGGCCAGCACGAGGCCGGCCGTGGCCATGCGCGATACCCGCCAACCCCCTCTGTCCAGCGATTGGCCGGCGGGCGAAGGCCTCGATGACGAAGGCCATGTAGACGAAGCACTGCGAGGTCGAGACGTCGGTTAAGTCCGAAACCCCTCATCGGTCAGCAGGCGGATGAGCCGCCGGCAGAGCAGCGCGCGTCGGCAAGACGCGCAAGGGCACGTTCGGCCGTGGGGCCTGAAACAGGCGGTTCACCCGGTCCATCGGGCGCGGTGTCGCCTTGTCGCCGGCCGTGGTCTCGGTCGCCTTGCCGCGGACGGCGCCCTGGATGCCCGACGACCGCATCAACCGCTCTGCCGTACAGCGGGCCACCACGATGCCGTCTCGGCCGCGCTGCCGTTAGATCTTGCGCGCCCCGTAGACCTCGAAGTTTGCCT
>CAZDBC010000659.1:0-2065 GCA_964503295.1 uncultured Kiloniellaceae bacterium
AGGTGCGGCGACGAATAGGGCAGGCCGACGATGACCATGCCCTGGTGGAGCAGCGTGTTGTGGAACGAAGTGATGGTCGTCTCGTTGCCGGCGTGGGTCGCCGTCGAGGTGAACACGCTGCCGATCTTGCCGATCAGGGTCCCGTTCATCCAGTGGCTGCCGGTCTGGTCGAGGAAGTTGCGCATCTGGGAGGCCATGTTGCCGAAGCGGGTCGGCGTGCCGAAGACGATCGCGTCATAGTCGGCGAGCTCGGCGGGCGAGGCGATCGGTGCCGGCTGGTCCAGCTTGACGCCAGCCTTCTTCGCGACCTCCTCGGGCATCAGCTCGGGCACGCGCTTGATCGTCGCCTCGGCGCCCTCCACCCGGCGCACGCCCTCGGCGACGGCGTTGGCCAGGGTTTGGACATGGCCGTAGCTGCTGTAGTAGAGCACCAGGACCTTGGTCATGAGGTCTCGTCCTTTCCCCGCTGGTCGTCTTACTTTGGACAAGGCGGGCAGGTCTCGGTGCCCGCCGCGACACCCGAGACATGGGGTCCGGGCCGCTGGCCGGAAACCTCGACCCGTGGCATCTTATTGTTTCCCGAAGGCGACAATAACTTCAGCTAGGAGCGATTTTTCGGCGATGCAGGATCTGGCGGGCATGGCGGTCTTCGTGCGCGTGGTCGAAAGCGGCTCCTTCTCGGCCGCCGGCCGGGCGTCGGGCTTGAGCAAGTCGGCGGTTTCCAAGCAGATCCGCCGGCTGGAGGACGAGCTGCAGGTGCGCCTGCTCAACCGGACCACCCGGCGGCTCTCGCTGACCGAGGCGGGGACCGCCTTTTACCAGGGCTGCCGGCGCGTGGTCGCGGAAGCCGAGGCGGCGGTCGATGCGGTCAGCCATCTTGCCGTGGCGGTGCGTGGAACCCTGCGGGTCAACGGTCCGATGTCGTTCGGCATCCAGCACCTGGCCCCGATCTTGGCCGACTTCATGGCGCTCTATCCCGAGCTCAAGGTCGATCTGACGCTGAACGACCGGCGCGTCGACCTGGTCGAAGAGGGCTACGATCTGGCGCTGCGCATCGGCGAGCTCGACGATTCGAGCCTCATTGCGCGGCGCCTGGCGCCCAACCGCTCGGTGCTGGCGGCGGCGCCGGCCTATGCCGAGCGGCACGGCCTGCCGGACGCGCCGGAGGATCTGCTGCGCCACCACTGTCTGCACTACAGCTACCGCAGCGGGCTCGAATGGCGGCTGCGCGGGCCGGAGGGCGAACGGCGGCTGCGTCCCGGCTGCCGGCTGCGGATCAACAACGGCGACGCCCTGCTGCAGGCGGCCGAGGCCGGCCTGGGAATCACTTTCCTGCCGACCTTCATCTGCGGGGAGGCTCTGCGCGCGGGGCGCCTCCTGCGCGTCCTGCCGGGCTGGGAAGACGGCCGCGACACGGGCGTCCACGTGATCTTCCCGCCCGGCGCCAATCGCCTGCCCAAGGTTCGGGTGTTCATCGACTTCCTGGCCGAGCGCTTCTCCGGCCCGCCGGCGTGGGACCGGGGCCTGTTCGACGCCGGGGACGCGCGGTCGTGAGCGCGCGCGGCTGGGCGCCGACGCTGGCCATCCTGCTGGCGGCGCTGCTATGGGGGCTGTGGTGGATCCCCGTGCGCGCCCTCGCCGAGGCCGGGCTCGGCGGCCATGTCATCAACCTGCTGGTCTACGGCATTCTCTCCCTGGCCCTGTTGCCGCTGGCTTGGCGCGGGCGCGCGCGCCTTGGCGACCGCGTCCTGCTCGTCTCGGCCCTCTGCTTCGGGCTGGCCATGGCGCTGTGGAACCATGCCGTGCTGACCGGCGAGGTCGTGCGCGCGGTGCTGCTGTTCTATCTCGCACCAGTCTGGGCGACGCTCTTTGCCCGTCTGTGGCTGGGCCAGCCGATCGTGCCGCGTCGCCTGCTCGCGATTGTCTTCGGTCTCGGCGGTGCGGCCGTCATTCTCGGCGCCGGGAAAACGGGTGCGAGCCTGCTGCCGGTGCCACGCGATCCGGGCGATTGGTTCGGACTGCTGTCGGGCATCCTCTTCGCGGTCAGTGCGACCCTGACCCGGCT
>CAZDBC010000660.1:0-2063 GCA_964503295.1 uncultured Kiloniellaceae bacterium
CGTCGGCGGACGATCCGACGACGTTGCGCGCCATGACGGACGAGGACGCCTGGCCGAGGGCGCAGGCCCTCACGTCGTGCCGGAAGTCCCGCACCACGTCGCCGTCGAGGGCGAGGTCGACCGTGACCATGGAGCCGCACAGGCGAGAGCGCACCGTGGCCGTCGCATCCGGGTTCTCGAGGCGACCGAGATGCGGAATGTCCGCGGCGAGCTCCAAGATCCGGTCGTTGTAGATGTCGCTGATCATCGTCGCGGCCCTTCTTCACCGGCGGCGCGGGACCGGCCCTCGCGCCGGCCCGCAACGGCATCTAGGGTGCACGGGCGCCGAATGGGACGCCGCGGTCGGCGCGGGCCGCTCCCCGGCAGGCGGCCGAATGACGCAAGGGCCAAGGCGGTGAGCGTCGATGGCGCGCTGCGTTCCGACGGCGCGCGCGATCGCACCGCGCCCTGGCTCGTCACCCTGGCCGCTCTCGCGGCGGCCCTCGGCGGTCTGAGCATCGCTTACGCCACAACCCTCGGCGACATGGCCGCGGTCTGGGGCCGGAGCCGGACTTACCAGTACGGCATGCTCGTCCCGCCGACGCTGGCCTACCTGCTGTGGGCCTGGCGCGACCGGATCCTGGCGGCGGCGCCGCGCGGCAGCCTGCTCGGCGTTGCCTGTGCCGGGGTCGGTGGCCTCGTCTGGCTGGCCGCCGACCTCGCCGGCACCGCGGAAGGACAGCACATCGCCGTCGTGGGCATGCTCGCCAGCGTCGCGCTGGCGGGGCTCGGACGCCCGGCGTTCAAGGCGGCGCTGCCGCCGCTTGCCTTGCTGGTCTTCCTGGTTCCGACCGGCCACCAGCTTCTGCCGGCCCTGAAGGCCCTGACCGCTTGGTTCGCCGTGTCCGGCGCCAAGCTCGCCGGTCTGGCCACCGTGGCGAACGGGACCCAGTTCAGCGTTGCCGGCCAGCCTTACGTCGTCGTCGACGACTGTGCCGGCCTCGCCGAACTGCTCGCGACATCCTTCCTGGGTGCCACGCTGGGTCTGTTGCTGTTCCGGCGGGTCTGGAAGATCGTCCTGCTCACGGCGCTCGCCGCCGCGATTGCGGTGCTCGCCAACGGCCTGCGGGTCAACGCCATCGTTTTCCTCAACCACTGGCAGGGCACGGTGATGGACATGACGGCCCATCGCGGTGTCGGCTGGTGGACGGTGGCTGTCGCGCTGGCCGGACTGCTCGCCCTGGCCTATAGATTCCGGGATCTCGAGCCTGAACCGGCAGTGGACAGAGGCCTGCCCGGCGAAGCGACAGCCCGTCCGCTTCGCGCCACGGTTCTGGCCGGGATGGCGGCCGCGGCCGCGATTGCTCTGCCCCTGCTCTGGCCGGTCGAGCCGGCGAACGCTCCGGCGCGAACGGCGCTCGCGCTGCCGGCCGAGCTCGGGTCCTGGCGGCTGACCGGGGCGCGGCCGGACTGGACGCCCCGCGCCGCGAAGGCGGACGGGGTGGCCGCCGGACTCTACTCCGACGGCCGGCGCGAGCTGCTCGTCTTCGTCGCGCAGGCGTGGCGCGCGCGGTCCGAGGTGTCGGGCCCTGCGCTCGACCTCTTTCCCGACGGTACCTGGTGGAGTCCCCGCTCCGGCGAACGCACGATCTGCCACGAGGATGGCTGTTGGCCGTCGCGGACCGTGCTTCTCGACCACGGCAACGGCCCGCTGGCGCCCGCCATGCGGACATCGTTATGCTTCTCGGCCACGAAGCGGTCGCCTCGCCGACCCTGCTGCGCCTGCGGCGCGCCATCGCGACAATGGTCGGCCGGCCGGCGCCGGTGACCGCCATCGTACTGGCGGTGGAGGCGCCGGAGCCACTGCGCCCGGCGGCGGCGGGGGCGATCCTGGCGAAGCTGCTGCCGCGGAGTCCACGCGGCGATTGAGGCACCGCGCGGTCGGCCGCTTCCTTCATTGGGCGGCCTGCTGGGCGCGCAGGCCGTGCAGGGCGCCCCACTCGAGCCAGGCCAGCACGGCGACCGCCAGCGCCTGGCCGGCGACGAAGGCGATCCCGAGCGGATCGGGCGCGACCAGGGGCGAC
>CAZDBC010000661.1:0-2056 GCA_964503295.1 uncultured Kiloniellaceae bacterium
TCAAGCTCTGGGGCCGCGTCCGCATCGTCGAGGCCGCGGACGCGCCGGACCTCGCCGCCTCGCTCGCGGTGCCCGGCTACCGCGCGCGGGTCGAGCGGGCCCTGGTGATCACGGTCGCGGCCTTCGACTGGAACTGCCCGCAGCACATCACGCCCCGCTTCACCGCGGACGAGTGGCAGGCGCAGGCGCCACCCGCCGGCGCCGTCTGAGCTCGACCGTCCCGCAGGGAGACCATCCGATGACCCGCCTTTCCCGCCGCCGCTTCGCCGGCGCGCTCGCCACCCTGCCGGCCACCGCCGCGTTCGCGGCGCCGGTCGGCGCCCGGCCGGCTGCCGGCGTCGCCACCCCGCCGGCGCTCGCCCAGCGGCGCGTCGGCCGCTTCACCGTGACGATGGTCTCCGACGGCTTCATCGACCTGCCCTACGGCGTCTTCACCGGGATCGACGCGGGCGAGCTCGAAGCCGTGGCGAAGGCGCGCTTCATCCACCGCCCGACGGGGGTGCCCAGCGGCTTCACGACCTGGCTCGTCGACGACGGCGAGCGGCTGGTCCTGGTCGACACCGGCGCCGCCGGCGTCATCGCCCCGACCTCCGGCCGCCTGGTCCCCGCACTCGCGAGCCTGGGCGTCGCGCCGGCGGACATCGCCGCCGTCGTCGTGACCCATATGCACGTCGACCACATCTCGGGCCTGGTCGCCGGCGACCGCCGCGTCTTCGCCAATGCCAGCGTCTACGTCGACCGCCGCGACGTCGCCTACTTCACCGATCCGGCGGCGCGGGCGCGCGCACCCGAGATCCTGGCCAGCAGCTTCGAGCAGGCCGCCAAGGTCGTCGACCTCTACCCCGATCTGGAGCGCACCGACGGCCCACGCGAACTGGCGCCCGGCATCTCGACGGTGGACCTCACCGGCCACACCCCGGGCCATCAGGGCGTGCGGATCGCGGACGGCGGGGGGGGTCGCTGATGATCGTCGGCGACATGCTGTTCCACCCCGCGCTCCACCCCGCGCACGCCGACATCGGCATCGCCTTCGAGCCGGATGCCGCCGCCGCGCAGGCGATGCGCGCGCGCTTCTTCGCCCAGGCCGCGCAAGAGGGCGCGCTCGTCGCCGCGACGCACATGCCGTTTCCCGGCCTCGGCCGCATCGTCCGCGACGGCGACGCGCTGACCTGGCTCGCCGCCGACTGGAGCTACGCCGAATAGGCGGGCGGCGGCCACCCACCACCACGTTCGAAAGGATTGCGACCATGACCACGAACCCCGCCTACGCGGAGCCATCGGCGCCCGCCCTGCCGCCCAGCGAGATGGAGCTCGTCAAGGGCCGGGCCGCGCTCCTCGTCGTCGATCCGCAGGTCGACTTCCTGAGCGAGGAGGGCGTCGCCTGGGGCGTCGTCGGCGAGAGCGTCACCGAGCACGGCGTCGTCGACAACCTCGAGCGCCTCTTGCGCGCGGCCAAGGCGGCCGACCTGCCCGTCGTCGTCTCGCCGCACTACTACTACCCGCACGATCACCGCTGGCGGTTCGAGGGCGCGCTCGAGAAGGTGATGCACGGGATCGGCATGTTCGACCGTCCCGGCCCGCTCGACCTGGCGGGCCTCGAGGGCTCCGGCGCCGATTTCCTCGCGCGCTACAAGCCCTACCTCCTGGACGGCCGGACCATCATCGCCTCGCCGCACAAGGTCTACGGGCCCGAGCAGAACGACGCCGCGTTGCAGCTCAGAAAGCTGCGTGTCGACCAGATCGTGCTGGCGGGGATGTCGGCGAACCTCTGCGTGGAGAGCCATCTCCGGGCCTTTCTCGAGCAGGGCTTCGAGGTCGCCGTCATCAAGGATGCGACGGCCGGCGCCAAGATCCCCGAAGGCGACGGTTATCTCGCCGCGCTCGTCAATTTCCGGATGACGGCCAACGCCGTCTGGACGACGGCGGACGCGGTCGCCCGCTTCGCCGCGATCTCCACCTGAGCTCAGCGTGGTGCCGGGCGGCGGCTTGGAGGCGCGCCAGAGACGTGCACGCCCCAAGCCGCCGCCATCGTCCGTCCGTCAACGCGTTCGCCGTC
>CAZDBC010000662.1:0-2053 GCA_964503295.1 uncultured Kiloniellaceae bacterium
CGTGCGGACGGGGTCTCCGCTTCGACCGGCTCGGCGGGCGTCTCCGGCGCCGTTTCGCTCTCGCCCTCGGCCGCTTCGGCCGGAGACGGTGCCGGCTGCGGCACCGTCTCGGCTGCCGCCCCCGTCGGGACCGGCTCGCTCGCGCCCGGCCCGCCGCCGCGCTCGCCGAGCGCCACCAGCAGCGGCGTTCCCGCGTCGGTGGTCGTGCCGCCCTGCTCGAGCAGGCCGCCGCCGCGCGCGTTCTGCCGCTCGGGCGGGAGCGGCGGCGCGCCCGGCTGGCGAAAGACCGCCAGCACCAGCGCGGCATGGATCAGCAGCGCGGCGAGGAACGCCAGGAGCCAGCCCGCGCGCCAGCCTGTGCGTCCCTGCCCGCCGCCGCGCCTGTCCGCCCAGACCGCGCTCATGCGCGCCTCACCGCTCCCGCTCCAGGGTCAGCATCAGCACCCGCTCGACGCCGGCTGCCTGCATCAGGCGCATGACCTCGACGACCCTCAGCGCCTCGACCTCCCGGTCGGCCTTGAGACGCACCAGGAGCTCGGGCGTCCGCTCGAGGCGTACACGCAGGCGGCGCTGCAGGCCGGCCTCGTCGACGGTCTCGTCGCCGATGGCGAGCCGGCCGTCGGCGGCGAGCAGCACCAGCGGATCGCCGTACTCCGTCTCGGGCAGGCCGGCGGCGCTGGGCGGTTCGACGTTCAGCCGGTCGACCGCGTGCAGCGCCCCGGCCAGCATGAAGAAGATCAGCAGCAGGAAGACGACGTTGATGAACGGCAGGGTGTTTTCCTGCTCCGGCGGCGTCTCCTCGACCTCCAGCCGCATCGGCTCAGCCGCCCCCGGCGCTCAGCGAGACATCCTCGGCGCCGGCCGCGCGCACCCGCTGCAGGACGTCGACGGCCTGCTGGAGGGGCACGCCGGCGGCCGGCGCCAGCACCACCTTGAGGTCGGGGCGCGCCTCGAGCCGCTCGGCAACCAGACGCGCGAGCGCATTGCCTTCCAGGGGACGTCCGCCGCTGCTGAGCGTGCCGTCGGTCTCGATCCGTATCACCAGGGCGCGCGCGCCTTCGCTCTCGGAGGCCGTGGTGCCGGTGATCCTGAGGTCGACCGCCTGCCAGTCGAGAAAGCTCGAGGCCAGCATGAAGAACACCAGCAGGATGAACACCACGTCGATCAGCGGCGTCAGGCTGATCAGCGGGCGCGGCGCCGGTTCGGGGCCGAGGTCCATCGTCCGCTAGCCGCTGCGCGCCGGAGAGGCCGCCGGCTCGGCCGACTCGCCCGGCTCTGCGGTCAGGGTGAAGACCCGCGTCACCGCGTCTTCCATGGCCCGGCGCAGCCGGGTCAGCGCGGCCTGCAGGCCGTTGTGCGCGGCCGCCGCCGGGATCGCGATCAGCAGGCCGCCGGCGGTGGTCAGCAGGGCGACCCAGATGCCGCCCGACAGGATCGAGGGGTCGACCCGGCTGCCCGCCGCCTCCAGCGCCTGGAAGGCATCGATCATGCCGAGCACGGTGCCGAGGAGGCCGATCAGCGGGCTCAGGGTCGCGATCGAGGACAGCAGGCCGAGGCCGCCGCGCATGCGGTCGAGCTCGAGCGCCGCGATCCGCGTCACCTCCTCGCGCACCACGCTCTCGGAAAGGCCGGGCGCGGCGCGGCCGCGCAGCGCGACCGCGAGCACGCGGGCGAGCGGGCTGCGCTCGCGCTCCAGCAGGGCCAGGCTCTGCTCGGGCTGTCCCGCGCCCCAGAGGGCGAGCGCCTGGTCGACGAAGCCCTGCCGGCCGCCGCGCAGACGGGCGAACTGGATCAGCTTGTAGAGAATCACCGTGACGGCGACGACCGACAGGGCACACAGCAGGTAGAGCACCGGCCCGCCGCTGTCGAGCAGACGCAGAAACTGTTCGTAGGCGGACAGCGTCACCGCATCCGCGACCGCCTCGTCGCCCTCGGAAGGGAGTGTCTGTTCCATCGCAAGAGTCCGCCCGCTTTCTTGTGCCGTCGCCCGATGGCGCCCGACCGACCTGGGCCGACAACTTAGTGGCCGTCCGGCGCCAAGGCAAAGCCGCGC
>CAZDBC010000663.1:0-2050 GCA_964503295.1 uncultured Kiloniellaceae bacterium
GTGCTCTACATGATCCGTGACCCCAGAGAGGTGATCCTTTCCCGTGCCGTCAAGAGAAGCAAGAAGAGGCACCTGAAAAGAGGCGGCATTGCAATGACCTGGAAAGTGAGAGAAAAGGAGCTCAAACCTTCCATCCGGTACCTCGAACAGTGGGAACGCTCTGTAGAGGCGTCGATTCGCATCGGCAGAGCGTCGCCCACGCAGATCCTCGCGGTCAGATATGAGGATCTGACGTCGGAGCCGCGGCCCACGATGGAGAAGGTCGCACGTTTTCTCGACATCGGTTTTCACGAGAGTCTCCTCACGCCGTCTTTCCTCGGCAGGTTGTGGGAAGGCAACAGCATGCAACGGAAGAAGTTCGAGGGCATATCGGGTTCGTCTTCCGCCGAAAAACCCTTTCAGCTTCACCCGCAGTTCGTTCGCCAGATAGAAGCATGGCTCGGGGATACCATGACCGTGGAACCGGGATGCTACCGCCCGTCGGGAGTTGCTCCTGGCAGCCGCCTGGCGCTCTTTTCCAGGATGCGCGGGGAGGGACTCCTGGGGTATGTGCGGAACCGGGCGAGGATAGTGAGGAATATCAGGAGGAATAAGGATTAGAGGGGTAAAGAGTACGGGTAAGGGTTACTGGGCAGGGAATGAACAGGTGCACGACGCGGCCAGCACTTGGGACGGATCACCGCTCGGCCGCCCACGAAAACACATCGGAAATCCTTAATCCCCTAATCATTAATCCTGCCATATGTAAACACAATTGACGGAACGCATTGAGGTTGCTGGAGTTTTTTCGAATTTCGGATGGGGGCGGCCGCTTTTCGGGGTAAGATGACGAAGTGCGCCGAAGCCAGATGGAGAGTGAGAATGAATCCCCTCGACTGGCCTGAGTATCTCGATGAATCGCGGTTCCAGGTGTTTTTCGGAGGACCCGACCTGCCTCCGCGGGCCTTGACAGACATGCTCGCGCAAAGGACCGCCGCAGTGCCTCCGGGAGGCGCCATCGACTGGGTTACCTACTACTTCAGGGATCGGCAACTGGCGCAGGAGCTCATCAAGGCGCACGCCAGGGGTGTACACGTCAGGGTCACCGTCGAGGGGCGGCCGAGGTCGGCACATGCCAATGACGATGTAATAGGAATGTTCCGGGAGGTTAAGGGCCTCGCCGAAGGCATTCGGAGCGTGGCGCTTCCGGCGGTGCCTTTGCCGCGAGGGCACGCGCTCAAGCCGCATCTGCACGAAAAACTCTACTGTTTTTCACATCCTGAGCCCGTTGCGTTCATAGGCTCGTTCAACCCCTCGGGAAATCTCGAAGAGCGGGAGCCTGAGGTGATCGAAGAGATAGGAGATCAGGACCGCGGGTACAACTATCTTGTGGGCCTGAGAGATGCCGGACTTGTGGATCGACTGGTTTTGCACGCTCGGAGTCTCAACAGGCAGGGAACGTCGTTCCTGGATAGATTCTCTTCGAAAATGAAACGGGTTACGGCAGCGGACGGGATGCGCGTGTTTTTACTTCCGTGCGCGTCGCGACATCCTGCGCTGCGTTCTCTTGAAGAGATGGGCGGTGACGTGCGCATAAGGCTCGCCGCTTCCCACATAAAGGGAATCTACGTCGCAAAGGCTTTACGGGGGCTTGCCGGGCGCGGAGCTGATGTAGAAGTGTTTGCGGAAACGACCCGTAGAAGGGTCCCGGACCGTGTTGAAACGTTTCTGTCGGAAGGCGGTGTTTCCTTCACGCGGCTGCGGCATCCGGACGGTGTGCCTATGCACTGCAAATTTGTGCTCGCCGAAAGGGGTGTGAGGCGCCGGGTTATATTTGGCAGCTTCAACTGGACGTGTCGTTCTTTCTACCTGAACCATGAAATCGTTGCCGTTTCGGATGACGAGAACCTTTTCGACGCGTTTTCCGCACGGTGGAACAAGATGACGGCTGATTCAAAGGAGACCGCGGCCGGTGGATAAGCCGATTGTCGAGTTCCGCCGATGCCACCGCTGCGGGGAAACGCACCATTAGCACAGGAAGAACGATACAAGACACATAAGCTGGGAATTC
>CAZDBC010000664.1:0-2046 GCA_964503295.1 uncultured Kiloniellaceae bacterium
AACCGAGTGCACGGAACATCTCCCCGTACTTCTTGGAGAGGTAAGCCTCACAGGCTGGCTCCAGAGCGTCAGCGAAATAGGCGATATGCGGATGCTCCTTGTTCGTGAAGGATTCGTTGAACGCGAAGACTGCGGGAATGCTGGGATATCCCTGCTTGCCCGCAAGCACGCGGTGCGTCAGCATCAAAATTTTGGTGCTCTCGGGAGACAGATCCCAGCCGTCTTCGGCGAGGCGATCGAGAACGGTCTGAAGCGCTAGGTCGGCGGCTTCGGTAGGTAGGTCTCCGCCCCAATGACCACCGGTCTGGCGGGCGCCCGTCCAGGTGTTCGTGTGAAAGATGCGAACGCTGCCCTGTTCGTTCGGATCGACGACGAACTGGGGCAGTTCGGGCCTCATGCGGTTCAGGCAATCGACGATGGTCGAAACCGATCGGAAATTCGCCTGCTTGCCGACGACCGTGAGGCTTGGATGCTCGATCTTTCCGCATCCGTCTCCGTAAATCTTTTGCCAGTGGTCTCCGAAGAAGCCGAACTCCGGCGATCCCTCCTGCCCGAGGAAGTGGTTCTTGATGGAGTCGATCCAATCGGCGTTGGTGTCCTGGTACTCGTCGATCAATATGATCGGGTACTTGTCCGTCAGGATACGCCTGAACTTGGCGTTTTCCATGAGAGCGATGGTGAGGGTGAGAACGTCGTCATGATGAATGGAGACGCGACGCTCGTTGATGCTTCGGTGCCCAAGCTCGTACTCGACGGCGCGCTCGCCGAGTTCGCCGACTTCGGCAATTCTGTCGGGCCAGTGCTGAAGGTCCGGCAGCCTTTCCCGAAGCTGTCGCTGGAACCCGCTGATGAGCGACCAACAGAATGAGTGGATCGTACTGCAATAGATGAGCGGGCTTCGGTCGGTACGGGCGTCGATCTCGTCCTTCGCCACGTTGGTGAAGGTGATGCACGCGATCTTCTGATGCCGCTGCGGCAGAATGTGCTGATAACGGTTCATGAGGAAATGGAGCGCCTTGACAAGTGTGTAGGTCTTTCCGGCACCGGCGCCGGCTTCGACGAGGAAGCTCTCCCTGCGCTCCAGGCAGCTATAAACCTCGGTAAGGGCTCTGCGGCTGGCCTCTTCGGCCGGGTTCAGTTGTTCCGCGACCTCAACCATCTTGAGCCGCCGCTGCTTCGGGGGCGTCGGCGGCAACCACCTGCACCGTCGCCGCGTCCGCGTCGGGAACACCACCAGCCGCCAGCCATCTCAATCCGTCGAGGATGTAACCGGGCGCAGTCCAGCCGGTCTCGTCGATAGCGTATTTGAGGGCGAACTCGGACTTCTTGATCTTGTCGAGCTTGTCCCATGCACTCTGGGCCTGCTCTTCGGGCGTCGCGCCTTCGATGTCGAACATCGCCGGATTCGCCAGCATAAACGCGTCCTCGAAGGTGCGGCCGCATGGACCGCCTGCGGCCTCGGGCCTTTGAAAGGCAATGCGTCGGAGTTCCTTGATCTTGGCCGCGTCGTCTTTCGCCAAAAGAGCCTCGGGCGTGCAGCCGCCCTCTCCGAACCAAGTGTTGAGACAGGCGTTGCTCGTGGCCGTTCCCTCATGCACCGGACAGGCGACCCCGCCTGCGGCGGTGACGGAGTCGAGGTCCGTGATGATGAGAGTCCGCAGCTCCAGAAAGTCGAGAAGATCGAAAAATATGTGCGCGTAGGCGCCGCCGACTTCCATAGTCGTTACGTACTGGCTGGACAGCTTGGGCGCGTCGGGCTCGGCCTCTTCCAGCTTTTCGATGATCACGGGCAGCAGCAGACGTTCGCTGGTTCCTTCGATCAATATGGCCTTGTCGGCGAAGAACAGGTCGCACCGAGTCAGCGTCAGATACTGGTGGAGAAACCTTCTGTGATCTTCCGGCGTTTCACGCAGCCCTTCGCGCAGGTCCTTGATCTCGACGTCGCCCTCCTCCTTGACCAGGAGATACTCGACCCCGCCGACGCTGACCCGGTCGCCGTATTCGAGCTGGCGCTCGGTGACCTTGCGGCCATTGACGCGGGTGCCG
>CAZDBC010000665.1:0-2041 GCA_964503295.1 uncultured Kiloniellaceae bacterium
GAGGGTCGTGTTGGGCTCGAACAGCAACACCTCGCACGTCGGCTCGGCGACCGGCAGGTGCTCCACGCCATGCGGCACGACGATGAACTCGCTTGGCCCGAGCAGCTCGTCGCGGTCGCGAAAGCGCATGCGCAGGCGGCCGGAAACGACCAGGAACAGCTCGTCCTCGATATCGTGATGGTGCCAAACGAACTCGCCTTCCAGCTTGACCAGCTTGACCTGCATGTCGTTGACGTCACCCACCACCTTCGGGCTCCAGGGCTCGGAGAAGCGGGCAAAGCTCTCGGCCAGATTGACCTTCTTCATCGGCTGAACGGTTCCTCTCGACTGGCGGGCGGCGCACAGAGCCTGCGCGATCGCCGGCGCCCGGGCAAGGCGGCAAATGTTTCGCGATCGTTACACGCTGAGCGGCTCCGCGGTCTCGTGGACCCGGGCCCGGAAGCCGGCTCAGTCCAGTCCGAGTGTCCGCGTCCAGGCGGCAAGCGCACGCCCAGGCTGGAAAGGTGCCACAGCGGCCTTGGCAGCCGCGCCGAGCCGCCGGCGCAGATCCCCGTCGCCGGCCAGCCGTTCGAGCGCCGCGGCCAGCGCGACCGGCGAATCGGTCGGCACAACAAGACCGCTTTCGCCGTCCGCGACGCAGCCCTCCAGGCCCGGCTGGCTGTCGGTAACGATGACCGGCAGGCCCTGGCTCATGGCCTCCAGCACCGCGTTTGGTAGGCCTTCGTAGCGCGAGGGATGCACGAAAACGGCCGCACGCCAATAGGCTTCGGCCGGGTCGCAATGGCCCGGCAGGCTGACCGCCTCTTCCAGGCCGAGACGCCTGCGCTGCGCTTCGAGAGCGGTCCGCTCGGCCCCCTCGCCGAGGATCTCCAGGCGCCACTCCGGGCGTGCGGCGCGAAAGCGCGCAAAGGCCTCGAGCAGCACGTCATGACCCTTCTGGCGATGCAGCCGCCCGACCGCGAGCAGGAGCGGCTCCTCGCGCCGCTCTGCCGGCGCTGGCGGCAGGGGCCGCAAGGGATTGGGCAGCCAGGCGAGCCGGTCGGCGGGAACGTAGGCGGCCAGGCTGCGCAGCGCATCGCGCGAGTTGGCGGTGACCAGGTCGGCACGGCGGTAGAGCCGGCGGCGAAGCAGGTCCCAGGCGCGCCCGAGCGACTGGCGTGCCGGATCGTTGCGCTCCGAGATAATCACTCTCTGGCCGAGACCGCGGGCGGCGAGGACGGTCAGGACGTTGGTCGCGCCGACGAAACTGACCACGACGTCGGCGCCGATCCGGCGCAGGGCGCGGCGCAGTCGGACGACCCTGCGCAAATTGGCGAGAATGGCGGCCGAAACGCCGCGCGAGTCGCCCGCGCCGCCGATCACCACCCGGTCGACTCCGGCGTCGAGCCGGACCGCGTCGGCCTCGCGTCCCTGCAAGGTGACCACCGTGACCCGGTGGCCCTGGCCGGCCCAGCCGTTGGCGAGCGCGCTCGCCACCTGCTGGGCCCCGCCGCCGCCCAAGCCCTCGATGACGATCGCGACGTTCCGGGTCACCGACCGAGCAGCTCGGCATAGATGGCCGCGACGCGACGGGCGTGTGTCGCCGGCGAGAAATCCCTCTCGGCGCGCGCCCGCGCCGCGGCAGCCAGGCTGCGCGCCTTGTCCTTGTCGGCGAGCAGCGTCAGCGCCGCCTCGGCGAGCGCGTCCGCCCGGTCCGATGGAACGAGAACGCCGGTCGCGCCATCCTCGACGATCTCGCCATGACCGCCGGAGGCGCTGGCCACGACGGGCACGCCTGCCAGCATGGCCTCGACCAGCGCGCGGCCGTGTCCCTCGCCGACCGCCGGCGCCAAGAGGAGGTCGGCGCCGGCCAGCAGCTCAGGCGCATCGAGGCGGAAGCCGGCGAAGCTGGTTCGCGCCGCAATGCCGAGTTGGGCGGCCTGTTGTTGAAGCGCCGCCAGCAACGCCGTCTCGCGCCCGACCAGGACGAAACGCAGGTCAGGCCGCGCCCGGAGCATGCGTGCCGCGGCCTGCAGGAACAGTCTCGGGCGCTTTTGCTCCT
>CAZDBC010000666.1:0-2040 GCA_964503295.1 uncultured Kiloniellaceae bacterium
GGCCCAGAGGTCGAGCGTGCCGTGGCGCCCGCGCACGGGCACGCCGGCGTGGCGGCGCATCCGGGCGCTCGGCCCGCCCGCACGCTGCACGACGACGTCGCTCAAGACGGCGCGGACGTGGAGATCGCGGGCGAGGCGCTCGAGCCGGCTCGCGACGTTGACGGTGTCGCCCAGGACCGCGAACTCCATGCGTCGCTCGGAGCCGATGTCGCCGAGCATCACCGCGCCCATGTGCAGCCCTACCGCCAGCGGCAGCTCGTGCTCGGGGGCGAAGTCGGCGAGGATCGCGGCCACGCAGGCGACGGCGCGCGCAGCGTCGTCGGGGCCGGGGTCCGGCGTGCCGAAGGTCGCCATGACGCCGTCGCCGATGAATTTGTCGAGGGTGCCGCCGTGGGCGAAGATCACGCGCTCCAGGCGGCCGTGGACGTCGCGCAGCCGGGCGATGACGGCTTCGGGTGGGCGGTCTTGCGCCCAGCTCGTGAAGCCGACGATGTCGACGAACAGCACCGCGACCTCGGCCGCGCGGGGCTCGGCCAGCGGCGTGTCGCGGGTGGCGAGCCGGTCGACCATGGCGGGCGCGAAGTAGCGCGCGAGGTTGGCGCGCTCGCGCTCGACCATGGCCTGGCGGGTGATCAGGCGGTGCGAGCGCTGCACCGCCACCGCCAGAATGCCGGCGACGATGAGAAAGACCCCGATCTCCTGCAGCCGCGCACCGAGATCGATCAGCGTCGGATCGGCCAGCTGGGCGAGGGCGTGGTCGAGATCCATCTCGCCCTCGACCCACGCCACGCGGTTGCCCGGCAGGTGCGCCAGCCAGAGGACGGCGACGCCCCACGCCGCGGCTCCGACGCCGCCGCCCCAGACCACCAGTGCCGGCCGGAAGGCGAAGACCAAGAGCCCGAGCATCAAGAACAGGTAGACGGCGTTGCCGAACTTGAAGGTGAGCGTCGCCGGATAGTCGACCGAGCCCAACGGATTGGGGTAGACGAGCGTGAACGTCAACAGAACGAAATCCGCGGCGACGAAGGCGAAGGCCTCCCAGCCGCGGGCACGCTCGCGGCGGACGCGGCGGAGCAGCCCCTCGCCGAGGGCGATGAAGCCCGCGATCAGGGCGTAGTAGAAGAGCGCGGCCGGGAAGGGGACGAGGACGGTGACGAGGGCGGCCACCGCCAGCAGCGCCCACCGCCGGACCCGCAGCCCGAGCACGGCGCCGCTGATGGTCTCGGCGGCGACGACCAGCGCCGCCCTGGAGCGGATGCGGGCGCCGACGGCGCTGCCGGTCAGTTTGGCGGGCAGCTGTTGATCGGCGCGGCGCGCACGATGGGAAAGCACTCCGACCAAGCCTCCGTCCGCGGCGGCCACGGTGCCAGGTACTCGGCGTCCCGGTCGCGGGTGAGCACGCCCAACTCCTGCAGATCGCGGACGCGGCCGTCGAGATACTCCTTCATGATCGCAAAGCGGCCGTCGTCGGCGAAGGTGGCGATCCAGACGTCGTTGGTGACCTGATCGCGGCCGCGCCTGAGCTCGCGGAACTGGATCTCGACCGCCGCCCGGCCGGTCTCGAGATCGATGTAGAAGGCGTCGTCGGGGAGGTGGAAGCTGACCTCCTCGGGCGGCGCGCTCGCCTCGGGGCCGCAATAGGCGTCGAGCGCGTCCAACAGCGCCGCGCGGCCCTCGAGACGGGTGGTGGGAAAGGCGAAGCGGACGTCGTCGGTGACGAGCTCGCCCAAGAGCGCGCGGTCGCACTCGGCCCAGGCCCTCGCCATGTCCAGAAAGGCCCACTGGACCGCCCCCCGCGGGCTGTCGCGCGCGGCGAGGGGGCCGTCGTAGCTGACGCTGGGATAGGGGCTCGCGATGGCGGTCGCCGCGTTCAGCGCCAGTACAGCTGCGAAGCCGTAGCGTTCCCAAGCCATCGGTCGTCTCCATCGTTCACGCCACGAAAAGGGCCCGAAGCCGCCGGCTTCGGGCCCTTGTCGTTCGGCCCGCGGGGCCCGTTACTGGTTCATGCGGTTCTCGACCAGGTCGTCGACGACCGCCGGC
>CAZDBC010000667.1:0-2039 GCA_964503295.1 uncultured Kiloniellaceae bacterium
CGCGGCCGGAGGCGCTGGGCGACGTCGTGCTGGCGCGCAAGGACATCGCCACCAGCTATCACCTGGCGGTGACGCTCGACGACGCGCTGCAGGGCGTCACCCTGGTCACCCGTGGCGCCGACCTGATCGGCTCGACGCCGCTGCACCGTCTGCTCCAGGCGCTGCTCGACCTGCCGGTGCCGCGCTGGCATCATCACCGCCTGATCACCGACGAGCACGGCCAGCGCCTGGCCAAGCGTCACGATGCGCTGGCGATCCGCAGCCTGCGGGCCGCCGGCAAGAGCCCGGCCGAGGTGCGCGCCCTGGCCGGCCTGCCGGACTGACCGCGATGCCCGAGACGAACGAAGCGAAGGCCGGCGCCGCCGCGCTGGACGAGCGCCTGGCGGCGCTCTATGCGCGCGAAATCGCGCCGCAGGCCGAACAGCTCGAGGCTGCGCGCCGAAAGCGCCTGCGCGCCTTCTACCTGCGCATTGCCGTCTCGCTGGCAGTGTTGCTCGCTGCAGCCCTGGTCGGCTATCTGGCCGGGCTGCCCGAGCGTGCGCCCTTCCTGAGCTTCGGGGGGCTGGTCGCGCTGTCCGCGCTCGCCCTTTTCTGGATCACCCGGCCCGTGGCGGCACAGCGCGCCGCGGTGCGCGAGGCCGTGGTCGGACCGCTGTGCCGGGCGATCGGCGAGCTGGAGCACCGCCGCAAGCCGGGCGGCGCCTTCGACCTCGGCCCTTTCCGCGCCCTCGGCCTGGTCGGCGGCTTCAGCCGCAAGCGGCTCGAGGACCTCTTCGTCGGACGCCACCGCGGCGTGGGCTTTCGCATGGTCGAGGCGCGCCTGTCGCGCGGCGCCGGCGGCGCCAAGCGCCGGGTGTTCGAGGGCCTGCTGTTCGAGATCGAGGTGCCGCGGCCCTTCTCCGGCCGGCTGGTGCTGGTCGGCGACAAGGGCGCGCTGCTCAACCGGATTTATGCCGCCCTGCGCCGGCGCTTCGGCGGGCTCGAGGTGATCGTCCCCGGCCACCCGGCGTTCGAGGCCCGCTTCGAGGTGCTGGGCGACGACCCGCAGGCGGCGCGCGACCTGCTGAGCCCGGCCTTTCTCGACTCCATGGTGGCGCTGGCAAGCGCCGCCGGCCGGGTGCCGCCGACCGCGGCCTTCGCCGAAGGGCGCTTCCTGCTCGCCCTGCCGCATCGGCGCGACCTTTTCGAGATCGGCCGCCTGCACCGTTCGCTGGATCATCTCGAGGCGGACCTGCGGAGCCTGGCGGATGAGGTCACGACCGCCCACCGGGTGATCGACTTCCTGCACGGCGACCGCCCGCCCCGCCTGTTCGCCGACTGAGACGTCGGTTCACGGGTCGCGCAGGCTGAAGCCCTCAACGATGCGCTGGTAGTCGGGATCGTCCGGGCCGAGCAGGCCGCGGCGCACCAGAAAGTGCAGGATCACGAGATTGCAGTTGAACTTGAAGTCGTCGCTGTCGCGCACGGTCTCGATCACGCGCTCGATCGGCCACAACATGAAGTGGTCGACCTCGCCGTCGTCGTTGCGCGGCATGAAGTTCGCCGGCAGATGCAGATCGAAGCAGAACAGGACGTCGTCGCGCAGGCCCTCGGCGCGCGCACAGCGATAGGCGACCATGCCGACCGGACGGGCCAGGCTTATGAGCTCGGGCGGCAGGCCGGCCTCCTCCTCCGCCTCCTTTTCCATGTTGGCCTGGATCGAGAGGCCGTAGGGCTGGCCGCCGGCGACCAGATGGTCGAGCTTGCCGGGCGAGTTGGCCTTGTCGAGGGCGCGCTTGCCGACCCACATGGAAAGTCCGTCCTCGCCTTCGACCAGGCCATTGACGTGCACGCCGAAGCCGCGCGTGCCGAACAGCGGCACCGCCCCCCGGTCGAGCTTCATGACCGGCCGGTCGCCCCAGCGCTGCTGCACGCCGTAGCTCTCGCCGCGATACTTGGGCACATCGCCGGCCTCCACGAGACGGCGGACGACGGCATCGACCGCGGCGCTGCGCGCCTCGAAGCCGCGCAGGCGAGGGACCAGTGTCACCGCGCGCTCG
>CAZDBC010000668.1:0-2030 GCA_964503295.1 uncultured Kiloniellaceae bacterium
CTTCCCGTCGAACGCCAGTAGGAAGCGCCCGGGCGGAACCAGTTGCTCTCTCCCGGCCAGCAGGTCGGGGAACCCGAGTTCGACACTCCGCACGCCGATTCCCGCCTGATTCTGGGCCCGCACCCTGCCGAATCAGCTACTTAGGTCCTGCGGCGCCGAAAAGCGTGTGTGGACACGTTTTCTTCCTCGGAGTCTTGTATTGAAGTGCTTCATGCGGATATCGTCTGGACATGTTCGTAAAGATCGTCACCTCCGGCGGCCGCCGCTACGTCAAGCTCTGCGAGGCGTTCCGAGACGACACAGGCAAGTCTCGCCAGCGGGTGGTCGCCAACCTCGGGCGGCTCGAAACCCTCGAGGCCGGAAGCTCCAGCGCGCTCATCAATGGCCTGCTCCGCGCCGCCGGCAAGCCCACGCTCGACGAAGGCGTCGGCGAAGCCGAGTTCGCGCCGGCACGATCGGTTGGTGACACCTGGTTGCTGACCTCGCTCTGGAAGGAACTCGGCTTCGACGAAGCCTTCCGGCGCATCCTGCGCCGCAAGCGCAGCTTCGATGCCGAACAACTGCTGCGCGTCATGGTCTTCAATCGGCTCTGCGATCCCGAATCGAAGCTCGGGGTCCTGCGGTGGCTCGAACGTGCCGTCGTACCAGACGTGGACGCCGCAGCCATCACGCACCAACAGCTGCTGCGAACCATGGACACGCTCTCCGACTGCCGCGATGCGCTGGACAAGGTCCTCGCCAGGCAGCTGCGCCCGCTGATCGACGACGAGCTGTCGATCGTCTTCTACGACCTGACGACGATCCGCGCCGAGGGAGGCTCCGCAGTCGACGGGGATGTGCGCCGGTACGGCCCATCGAAGGACGGCGGCATCGCCCGCCAGTTCATGCTGGGCGTCGTGCAGACCGCCGATGGCCTGCCGATCCATCACGAGGTCTTCGACGGCAATGTCGCCGAGACGAAGACCTTGCTGCCGACGATCCGCACCGTGCTTGCGCGCTTTCCGATCCAGCGCGTCGTTCTCGTCGCGGATCGCGGGCTGCTGTCCCTCGACAACCTTTCCGCCCTCGCGGGCATCGAGATCGAGGGTCGACCGCTCGAGTTCATCCTCGCGGTTCCCGCCCGGCGCTACAGTGAGTTCGACGAGCTTCTCGGCGAGTTCCACGATCGGGACTGTCGCAAAGCCACCACCGAGCACTACGCCGAGTTCACCTGGCAGGCCCATCGCCTCGTCGTCGCACATCGCCCCGAGGTCGCCGCTGCCCAGTCCGAGGCCCGCGATCGCAAGCTCGAGGAGCTCCAGGCCGACGCCCGCGCCTGGTTCGAGAAACTCGACGGCCAGGACGCCGGCCGGCGTTATCGCGGTCGCAAGCTTTCCGATGGTGGGGCCATGGCACGCTTCTACCGGGCCGTGAGCGAGGCGGCGCTGGGCCACATCCTGAAGGTCGATCTCACGGCGGACGCCTTCAACTACAGCCTGGATCAGCGTGCTCTCGATCGCGCCCGCCTGCTCGATGGCAAGCTCCTGCTGGTCACGAACATGCCGGATCACGAGCCGGAAGAAGTCGTGGCGCGCTACCGGGCGCTCGCGGACATCGAACGCGGTTTCCGGGTGCTGAAGAGCGACATCGAGATCGCGCCGGTCTACCACCGGCTGCCGGATCGGATCCGCGCGCATGCGTTGATCTGCTTCCTCGCGCTCATCCTGCACCGGGTGCTTCGCATGCGTCTGAAGGCCGGGGCTTCCACGGTTTCGCCGAGCCGCGCACTCGAAGTCGTTCGTCAGATCCAGCTCCACAAGGTGACACTGCACCGTCGCCATGCGGCGACCGGGCTGACCACCTTGACGCCCGAACAGCATGACCTGTTCGAGAAGATTGGCCTGCCGTCACCGCGTTCCGCGGCGCTGTAGGGACAATTCTCGTAGGTCGGAGTTAGGGAAATCAGATAGTTATGGCGCTAGCTGTCGAACTCGGGGGCCACGAGGGCGATCTGACCCAGTTCGGCCGCGCCCTGAAGACCCTCGACATCG
>CAZDBC010000669.1:0-2027 GCA_964503295.1 uncultured Kiloniellaceae bacterium
CCGAGCCGGCGGTCGGCGCTTCGACGTGCGCGTCGGGCAGCCAGGTGTGCACCGGCCACATCGGCACCTTGACCGCGAACGACGCGAAGAAGGCCAGCCACAGCCAGCGCTGGATCTCCGGGTCGAAGCCGGTCTCGCGCGCATAGGCGTGGAGCTCGGCGATATCGGTGGTGCCGGCGATGACGTAGCAGGCGAACATCGCCAGCAGCATCAGCACCGAGCCCGCGAAGGTGTAGAGAAAGAACTTGAACGCCGAATAGACGCGGCGCGGCCCGCCCCAGACGCCGATGATCAGGAACATCGGCACCAGGGTGCCCTCGAAGAAGATGTAGAAGCTGACCAGGTCGAGCGCGCAGAAGGTGCCGACCATGAAGGTCTCGAGTACCAGGAAGGCGATCATGTACTCGCGCACCCGGTCCTGCACCGCGCGCCAACTCGCGAGGACGCAGATCGGCGTCAGCAGCGTCGACAGCAGCACGAAGAACATCGAGATGCCGTCGACACCCATGTGGTAGGTCAGCGTATAGCCGCCCGGGAAGGCGAACCAGTCGACCTGCTCCTCGAACTGGAAGCCCGAGGAAGACGGGTCGAAAAAGCCCCACACCGCGAGCGATAGCGCGAAGGTGATCAGCGAGGTCCAAAGCGCGACGTTGCGCGCGTTGCGACGCACCGTCTCCTCGTCGCCGCGTACGACCGCGATGAAAATCGCGCCGACCAGCGGCAGAAAGGTCACAAGGCTGAGAATGGGCCAGTCCGCCATGTGCGCCGCCTCAGCCCAATAGTCCGAACAGGTAGAGCGAGACGAACAGCGCCACGCCGACGAGGATCGCGAAGGCGTAGTGGTAGACGTAGCCCGACTGCAGCGCCGCCACCCGGCGGGCCAGGTCGATCGTAGCGGAGGCCACGCCGTCGGGACCGACGCCGTCGATCACCGCGCCGTCGCCGCCCTTCCACAGCCCGCGGCCGATGACCACGGACGGGCGAACGAACAGAAAGTCGTAGAGCTCGTCGAAGTACCACTTGTTGTAGAGGAATTGGTAGACGGGCCGCAGCCGCTGCGCCAGCAGCGCCGGCAGCTCGCGCATCCACGCGTACCCGACATAGGCGAGCAGGATGCCGGCCAGCGCCACGAGCAGCGGCAGCCATTTGACCCAGGCGGGCACGTGGTGCGCGGCGTCGAGCGCCGCGCCCACCGGCTCGAGCGGCACCGCGGCCTTCCAGAATGCCTCGAAATCGTGGCCGACGAACGCCTCGTAGCCGACGACGCCGGCGAACACCGCGCCGACCGCCAGCACGATCAGCGGGATGCGGATCACCCAGGGCGATTCGTGAACGTGGGACATCACCTCGTCGCTCGCCCGCGGCGTGCCGTGGAAGGTCATCAGGATCAGTCGCCAGGAATAGAGCGCGGTCAGCAGAGCCGCGGCGATGCCGAGCCAGAACGCATATTGGCCGATCCCCGTATCCGCGCCGTACGCGGCCTCGAGGATGATGTCCTTGGAGTAGAACCCGGCGAACCCGAACAATCCTGGGATGCCGATACCGGCGAGCGACAGCGAGCCCACCCACATCGCGCCGTAGGTCCAGGGCATCTTGCGCCAGATACCGCCCATGCGGCGCATGTCCTGCTCGTCCGACATGCCGTGCATCACGGAGCCGGCGCCCAGGAACAGCAGCGCCTTGAAGAACGCGTGAGTGGTCAGGTGGAACATCGCCGCCGGATAGGCCGAGACGCCGACGGCGAAGAACATGTAGCCGAGCTGCGAGACGGTCGAATAGGCGATGACCCGCTTGATGTCGTTCTGTGTCAGGCCGATGGTCGCAGCGAAGAAGGCGGTCGACGCGCCCACCAGCGTGACGATCAGCAGCGCCGTGGGTGCCGCTTCGAACAGCGGCGACAGGCGGCAGACCATGAACACGCCCGCGGTCACCATGGTCGCGGCATGGATCAGCGCCGAGACCGGCGTCGGACCCTCCATCGCGTCGGGCAGCCAGGTGTGCAGCAGGAGCTGACCCGACTTGCCCAT
>CAZDBC010000670.1:0-2022 GCA_964503295.1 uncultured Kiloniellaceae bacterium
GCGCGGCGGGCGCTCGACCGAACCCACGCCCCCGCCGTCGCTCGACCCGCCGAAAGCCCGATAAGCGACTGAGCCGCAACGCGAATCCGGCGATCTGGGTTCCTTCGGCAACACCCGAGAGCGCCGGCACCCCTCGCCGCGGCGCGACGCGCACGGATAGGAGTATCAACCTATAGTGGGCGAACACAAGGCGCGACGAACGTCCGCCCATGCCGGCCGACGGGCGCGGGGCGCGACCTCAGCCCGCCGCGGCGATCGTCACCGTCAGCAACACCGCCAGCACCAGGAGCGTGCCGTAGAGCGGCAGCGTCGACCAGCCGAGCAGCGTCGCCGCCAACCCGTGCCGCGCCCGGATCTCGGCGTCGGGCGTCATCGCGAAGTCGGCGGGGCCGTCGCTCGCGCGCACCTGGTCGTAGAGGTCGCGGTATCGCCGCTCCTGGGCGAGGTAGCGGGCGTCGAGCGCCCAGAACACGGCGGTGATCACCACCGCGACGAGCGCCAGCGGCCACGACCCCGTCGCCTCCGCCACCGAGCCGAGGGCGCCGATGGTGACCAGACCCAACTGCTTCATCCGCGCGCTCTCGCCCGCCATGCGGGCGACGACGTTCTGGAGCATGCCGAGATGCGCGACCTTCTGGTCGGAGAACTCAGCCATGGCCCAGCTCGTTCTTCCTCAGCGCGTCGAAGCTCCCGTAGGCGACGTGGTTCCCGATGAACTCCAGGATCTCCCAGGTTTGCGAGGCGAAGCGATGGACCGCGTCGCGTTTGGCGGCGAAGTCCCCCTCCATCCGCCCGACGTATCGCGCGGCCTCGTCGATGGCCGCCTTTTCCTCTTGCCACAACCGAAGGTACGCCAGCCGTTCGCTCTCGTGGCGGATCGCGGCGTCGCCGAGCACCAGGCGCACCTGGTCGTAGAAGCGCTTGGCGTCGCCGTCGGCGCGGCGCCAGAGCTCGTGCAGCTCGACCATGCAGTAGGGTGAGCGCAAATAGGCGTCGGTGAGCCAGACGAAGACGCGGTCGCCCGCCACCAGCTCGTGCCGCATGAAGTCCTGGATGGAGTCGCCGTATCTGAGCTTTTCGATGTCGCGGATGATCTTGCGGTCGACCCGCGCCGCGGCCTCGCAGAAGGCGTCGACCGGCCGGCCGGCGCGCTCGTTCGGCTCGTGGGCGTAGGAGAAGTACCAGAGCTCGCGGGCCGGCCGCTCGGCCTCCACGTCGAGCGGCGGTTGCTCCTCCTCCGGCTGGACTCGCGGCCGCGGCGGTTCGCCCTCCACCGCCACCGCCTGCAGGTCGAGCCCCGCCTCGCAGCGCGCCACGATCTCGTCCAGCCGCGCCAGCAACTTCACGGCGCGGCCGTCCTGGGTGCGGATGACGATCGCGCCGGCGCGGTCGTCGGCCATCTCCTGTTCGACGACGGCGCGGGCGCCGAGGTCGCGCTCGAAGAGGTAGACGCCGGTGCGCCAGTAGCGCGAGCGCTCGCCCGCTTCGGCGCCGACCGCGGCGATGACGCTGCGGACGAGGGCGCCGGGCAGGAGCGCGTGGCGGCGGACGCGCCGGTGCTCGCCCAGCGCGTCGCGCCACTCGCCGCGCTGCGGCGCCTCGGGCAGGAGGTCGGGGGCGACGTACTCGGCCTCGATGCCGAGCTCGGGCTGCGCGCGGCGGTGCACGAAGCAGATGCCGCAGGCGCGCATCATCGAGAGGAACAGTTCCTGCTCCTCCGGCGAGTAGCCGGCGCGGTCCCAAAGCAGCATGCCCAGGAGCGAGCGGGTGAAGCGGCCACCCATGGTGTCGCGGAGGATCGGCAGCGTCGCGCTGCGGTCGAAGACGGCGTAGATCGCCTCCAACGCCCAGGCCTGGTCGAGGATCACCGCGTCCCCGAACAGCCCGGGGCGGTGGAAGACGACGCCGGCGTCGCTCAAAAACCGCAGGAACAGCGCCGGATCGGAGATCAACTCGGCCTCGTCGCACATCCGCTCGAACGCGGCGCGCGGCAACGTGCGGTGCCGCTTTTCCGCCGGCGGG
>CAZDBC010000671.1:0-1393 GCA_964503295.1 uncultured Kiloniellaceae bacterium
GCCGCGGCGGCCGAAGCCGCCGGCGGCGAGACCCAGCCGGCGCAGGCCGGCGGCTGGTTCCCGCACACCACCCACCGCCCGCAACCCTACCCCGCCGTGCAGAAGCCGGCCGCCAAGGCGCCGGAGGCCAACCCGACCCTGCATCTCCGGGCGGCGAGCGACGCGCGGCGCGAAGCGTCGGCCGAGGCCGGCCAGGGCCAGTACCCGGCCTTCGTCCCGCCGCCGGCCGAGACCACCGGCTACCGGGGCGACCCGGCGCAAGCCGCGCAAGGTGCCGCCAGCGGCTACGCGGTGCCGCGCGGGCCGTCGGCCGAGGAGCGCCAGGGGTTCGGCATCTTCGAGCGGATGCGGGGCTTCGCCCGCAGCCACGGCCTCGGCGGCAGTACCGGCGAGGGCGGCTACGACCGTTCGGCGCAGCCGCAGATGCGGCGCGAGCCCGCCATGGTCGACGACACGCCCGGCCAGGCCCCGATGCAGCCGCAAGCGGAACCCCAGCACGAGCGTGGCCGAAACGCTACGCACGGCCAGGATGAGCTCGGCGACATCCCTGCGTTCTTGCGCAAGGAGCGAGTCGACAGCTAACTCTCCACCTGTTGAGAGGCTGGTTTCAAGTCTTCTCCTAACAGGCAGTAAAAAACCACTTTTTGGTTTCCCCGTTCGATGGTATGAAAACCGGAGGCGGGGAAACCGACTTTTTTCGCCGATGGCGGCCGAGGCAGGGCGCCGTGCACCGACGCGAGAAAAGTCGAGGGATCGGCACCGCTGAGTATCGGACGCGGCGCAAGAGTGCGTCACGTCGCCCCAAGGCATCAGGAGCGGGCCTCATGCACGAAGAACCTTCACCGTCGACGACGGTCACGACGAGTCCGGACGCCGGTGCTGCGCAGCGCACGCTCGGCCATGCGATCAGCTGTGTCGGCGTCGGCCGTCATTCCGGCGTCCGCGTCGGTCTCACCCTGCACCCGGCCCCGACCGACAGTGGCGTGCGTTTCAAGCGCAGCGATCGCCCGGGTAGCACCGCTGTCCAGGCGATCCCGGACAACCTGCTGATCGCCGATCACGCGCTGATCCTCGCCGACGCCGACGGGACACGCATCGTCGGCATCGAGCAGGTCAGTGCGGCACTCGCCATGACCGGCATCGACAACGCGCTGATCGAGGTGAGCGGCCCCGAACTGCCGGCGATGGACGGCAGCGCGCAGCCCTTCGTCTTCCTGATCGAATGCGCCGGGGCGATGGCGCAGACAGCCCCGCGCCGCAGCTGTTCGACACCACCATCCACCGAGCTTTGCCGCGGCGACTTCACGGCGCGGCTCTGCGCGCGGGCCCCGGGCCGGCTCGAGGCCGACATCAGCGGCACCGCCACGGCGGCGTTCGGCCCGACCCGGCATAC
>CAZDBC010000671.1:1403-2021 GCA_964503295.1 uncultured Kiloniellaceae bacterium
TCGCCCGCGAAGCCCTGCGCCACGAGCTGGCGGCGGCCCGCCAGCCGCTCACCACGGCCGCCCTCGAGGCGGCGCAGGCGCGCGGCCTGATGCGCGGGGTGTCGCTCGAAAACACGCTCGTCCTGGACCCCGCCGGGCCACGCAATCCGGGCGGCCTGCGCTTTCCCGACGAGCCGGCCCGCCACGCCAACCTGCTGGCACTCGGTGCTCTGGCCCTCCTCGGCGGGCTGCCGCCGGTCGAACTCGTGACGCGCGGCGCCAGCCACGCGCTTCTCGCCCGGTTGCTGCGTCAATGCGGCTCCCACCGCCCGAGCTCGGTGGTGAGCCCGGCGCTGGCCACAGCCGCCTCCGGCCAACTCGCCGGCAGTCACGTCTGAGCCGCCGACACGCAAAGCGGACCGGGGGAGCGCTCATCAACGAATAGTTGATAATTGAACACCCCCTGGCGAATTCATTGGACGCCGCTCGCGTGTTCTTGCACCCTCCGTCTGCGGTCGTAGCGGGGTACCAGATCGCATCCGCGCGGGTCGGACGCCGGGCCAGGATCGGCGGCCTCTGGCCTTCCGGTCCGACGCTACGACGGCATCCGGGCACTGGCGCACAAGGGAGAATCGGTCG
>CAZDBC010000672.1:0-2019 GCA_964503295.1 uncultured Kiloniellaceae bacterium
CTTGATGTAGTTCAGCTCGTGGCGGGCAGCCTCCAGCTCGGCCGGGTCCTCCTCGTCCTCGTCGCGCATGTCGGCCACGTCCTTGTGCCGGAACAGCGCGTTGTCGTCGAAGTTCATCTTGGCGTCGAGGGCGATCACCTCGCCGCCGCCGGTGACCACCAGCGGATTGATCTCGACCACCGAGGCGTCGAGCTCGGTGAAGGCCTTGTACATGGCCGAGAGAAACTTCACCGCGGCCGAGACCTGCTTGCCCTCGAGGCCCAGGCCGAAGGCGATCTTGCGGCCGTGAAAGGGCATCAGCCCGATCGCCGGGTCGATCGCCAGCTTGAGGATCTTCTCCGGGCTCTCGGCGGCGACCTCCTCGATCTCCATGCCGCCCTCGGTCGAGGCCATGACCGTGACCCGACTGGTGGACCGGTCGATCAGCATGCCGAGGTAGAGCTCGCGCGCGATGTCGCAGCCTTCCTCGATGTAGAGGCGCTTGACCTCCTTGCCGGCCGGGCCGGTCTGGCGCGTGACCAGGACGTGGCCGAGCATCTTGCGCGCGTTTTCCTTGACCTCGTCGAGCGACTTGCACACCCGCACGCCGCCCTTGCCGTCGGGGTCGTCCTTGAATCGGCCAGCGCCGCGCCCGCCGGCGTGGATCTGCGACTTCACCACCCAGACCGGGCCGCCGAGGTCGCGGGCGGCGTTTTCCGCCTCCTCGGGCGTATAGGCGACTCCCCCGCGCGGCACCGCGACGCCGAACTTCGCCAGCAGGCTCTTGGCCTGGTATTCGTGAATATTCATGAGCTTCCGGTTATTGCCTGGTTGTTGGCCGGGACCGCGGCCTCGCACCCGGCCCGGCCCGGATCCTGCCACCCGCGCCCCCTGCGGGCGGCGGCGGCGCGAAACGCACGGGTGGCGGGTGTCCCGCTGGGCGACCGCGTCCGCCTGTCCGCCGACGCCGCCCCGACATGCGCCCTGTGACCAGTCATTCGTGCGAATACGTGTCCGTCCGCCTGCGCGCCGCAGCCTGCTGTCCTTGCCGGACCGGCGGCGCAGCCGAGCTTAGCACCCTGCCGAAGCAGCGCAACCGCCTGCCGCCGCAGCGCCGGCGAAAGCCTTGAAAACGCCCGCGACTCAGCTCTTGGCCTTCGCCTTGGCCGGGCGCGCGGCAGCCTTCTTGCCCTTGCCCTGGGAGTCGAGACGCTTGCACACCTCGACCAGCCCCTGCACGGCCTTGACCGACTGGTCGAGCATCTTGCGCTCGCTCGCGTTGAGCTGCAGCTCGACCACGCGCTCGATGCCCTTGGCGCCGATGACCGCCGGCACGCCCACGTAGAGGTCCTTCACGCCGTACTCGCCCTTCAGGTAGGCGGCGCAGGGCAGCACCCGCTTCTTGTCGCGCAGGTAGGACTCGGCCATGGCGATGGCCGAGGCGGCCGGCGCGTAGAAGGCCGAGCCGGTCTTCATCAGGCCGACGATCTCGCCGCCGCCGTTGCGCGTGCGATCGACGATCTCGTCGACCCGCTTCTTTTTGATCCAGCCCATCTTGACCAGATCGGGCAGCGGAATGCCGGCGACGGTGGAATAGCGCACCATCGGCACCATGGTGTCGCCGTGGCCGCCGAGCACGAAGGCCGAGACGTCCTCGACCGAGACATCGAGCTCCTGCGCGAGGAAATAGCGGAAGCGGGCGGAATCGAGCACGCCGGCCATGCCGCAGACCATATGGGTCGGCAAGCCCGAGGCCTGCTGCAGCACCCACACCATCGCGTCGAGCGGATTGGTGATGCAGATGACGAAGGCCTTGGGCGCGTGCTTCCTGATGCCCGCGCCGACTTGCTTCATCACCTTCTGGTTGGTCTCGATCAGGTCGTCGCGGCTCATGCCCGGCTTGCGCGGGATGCCCGCGGTCACGATGACCACGTCGGCGCCCTTGATCGCGCTGTAGGAGCTGGCGCCGGCATAGTTGGCGTCGAACCCCTCGACCGGCGAGGCCTGGGCGATGTCGAGCGCCTTGCCCTGCGGCATGCC
>CAZDBC010000673.1:0-2018 GCA_964503295.1 uncultured Kiloniellaceae bacterium
GGGGAGGAAGATGTTGATCTCCCCACGCCGGAACGGCGACCCGGCGCTCTTTGCGCCGGCGCAAGCAGGCGCGGCCGGCGGGGTGGCAAGATCGCTGATATATCAGTGATGGAGGACAGGCCATGACCCGCGCCACCGAGAGCCTGCCGCTCGCGCTCATGATCGAGCGGCTCGGCATCGCCGACCACCCCGCGCTGGCCAACGTCGCCTTTCAGGGGCGGTTGGAGAAGGTCTGCGCCGACTGCCGGGCCGCCGGGGTCTGCCGGCGCATGCTGGCGCGCGGCGGACTGACCGAGGTGCCCGCCTTCTGCCCCAACGCCGTCGAGCTGGCGGCCATGCGCGCCGGCCTGACGATCGCGGCCCGCGGCGCGCCCGAGACGCCGGTCGCCTGACACCCTGTGCGACGAGGGCGCCGCCAGGCGCGCCCTTGCCAGCCGGCCGGCCCGCCCCACATCATCGGTCAGGATGACCGAAGGGCGAGACGGCATGGCAAACGAGCAGAGCGCCGAGGGCAACCGGACGGCGCGCCTGACTACCTACTACAACGGCGCCTGCCCGGTGTGCAGCGCCGAGATCGGTCACTACCGGAAGATCGACCGGCGCGAAGGGCTCGGCCTCGGCTGGGTCGACATCTCCGAGCAGGAGGAGGCGCTGCGCGCGCGCGGCATCGACCCGGACACCGCGACCCGCCGGCTCTACGCGGTCGACGAGAGCGGCCGTCTGCACGCCGGCATCGACGCCTTCGCCCTGGTCTGGGAGCGGCTGCCGCGCTACCGCTGGCTGGCCCGCCTGACCCGGACCCCGGGGCTCAAGCAGATCATCGGCTGGGCCTACGAGTACCTGATGGCCTGGCCCATCTACCTCTGGAACAAGCGCCGCCTCGCGCGCCGGGCGGCGGCCCGCACACCGGGTTGAACCGGCCCTCGCCCCCCTCCTTCGACGCGCTCAGGATGAGGGGCTCGGGTCGGGAGGTGGGGCCGCGGTCAGCGTTTGCGGGCCTCACACTGAGCCTCCTCATCCCGAGCCTGTCGAGGGACGAAGGGCGCGGCCCGCGCACCGGTGCCGGTTGCCGGGCGCCCTTGGCTCGGCTAGCGTGCCGCCGCCCGCGACCGCAGCAGCATCAACCACATCGAGGAGTCCTCATGGCCGACGAGTCGCTCGAGCTGATCCAGGACCTGGTGCGCAAGGCCGTGGCCGCCGGCGCCGAGGCCGCCGACGCCCTGTTGGTCGAGAGCGCCGGCCTGTCGCACGCCCAGCGCCTGGGCAAGGTCGAGCGGCTGGAGCGCGAGGAGAGCCGCGACCTCGGCCTGCGCGTCCTCATCGGCAGGAAGCAGGCGAACGTCTCCTCGACCGATCTGAAGCCCGACGCACTCGACGAGCTGGTCGCCCGCGCGCTCGACATGGCGCGCGCGGTGCCCGAGGACCCCTACTGCGGCCTGGCACCGGCCGAGCTCATCGCGACCACGGTTCCCGAGTTGGCCATCTGCGACCCCGTCGAGCCGGCGCCCGAAACGCTGATCGCCCAGGCTGAGGCCTGCGAGGCAGCGGCGCGCGCGGTGGCCGGCGTCACCAACTCCGAAGGCGCCGAGGCCGGCTGGGGCCGCAGCCGGATCTGGCTTGCCGCCTCCAACGGCTTCGCCGGCAGCTACGAGCGCTCGAGCCATTCGATCGGCGTTTCGGTGCTGGCCGGCGAAGGCCTCGGCATGGAGCGCGACTACGACTTCTCCTCCAAGGTCTACGGCGCCGACCTGGAGGACCCGGCTGAGATCGGCCGGCGCGCCGGCGAGAAGGCGGTGCGCCGCCTGGGCCCGCGCAAGCCCAAGACCGGGCGCGTGACCGTGGTGTTCGATCCGCGCGTCTCGGGCGGCCTGCTCGGCCATCTCGCCAGCGCCATCAACGGCGCGGCGATCGCGCGCGGCACCTCGTTCCTGAAGGACAAGATGGGCGAGGCGATCTTCGCCGAGGGCATCACCGTGGTCGACGACCCGCTGCGCCCGCACGGCCTGCGCTCCAAGCCG
>CAZDBC010000674.1:0-2014 GCA_964503295.1 uncultured Kiloniellaceae bacterium
GACCATAATACAATCCCTACCCTATCTCATTTTGGGTCCAAACAACTGAAACTGGTGCGGGCGGCCGGACTCGAACCGGCACGGCCTTGCGGCCTCGGGATTTTAAGTCCCGTGCGTCTACCAGTTCCGCCACGCCCGCGCCGTACTGGTCTCCAGCCGTTTCTTGTGCCGCAGGCGTGCGGTCGGCGCAACGGGAGCGGGCGGTCGAGGCCGACCTCGTCCTTCGACGCGCTCAGGACGAGGTCGAAGGAGTGAACGCCCGCGTCCCTCGTCCTTCGGCCGGCTCGGGACGAGCCGAACAGTTGGATCCTTGCCCGCCGTCAAGGCCGCGTGGCGCGGCGCGCGCTTTTCTGGCATGGAGTCCGGCGGCGGCGCCGCCGGCGGCGCGCGCGTGACCGGGCAACAAGGGAGGACGGCGGCCATGGCGGGGCGGCTCGAGGGCAAGGTGGCGATGGTGGTCGGGGCCGGCTCGGTCGGGCCCGGCTGGGGCAACGGCAAGGCGACGGCGGTGCTCTTCGCGCGCGAGGGGGCGCAGGTCTTCTGCGTCGATATCGCCGAGCACGCGGCGCTGGAGACCGCCGAGATCATCTCCGAGGAGGGCGGCAGGGCCGCCGCCTACCGCGCCGACGCCGCCAGCGGGCCGGAGGTGCAGACCATGGTCGAGGCCTGCCTCGCGCGCTTCGGGCGCATCGACATCCTCGACAACAACGTCGGCATCGTCGAGGTCGGCGGCCCGGTCGAGGCCAGCGAGGAGAGCTGGGACCGGGTCATGCGGGTCAACCTCAAGTCCATGTTCCTGACCTGCAAGCACGTCATCCCGGCGATGCTGGCGCAGGGCGGCGGCGCCATCGTCAACATCGCCTCGATCGCCGGCCTGCGCTACACCGGCGTGCCCTACGTCTCCTACAGCGCGAGCAAGGGCGCGGTCATGCCCTTCACGCGCTCGATCGCGCTGCAGTACGCGCGCCAGGGGATCCGGGCCAACGCGGTCTTCCCCGGCCTGATGAACACGCCGATGATCGTCGAGCCGCTGAAGGAGGCCTACGCCGGCGGCGACGTCGACAAGATGATCGAGGTGCGCAACGCGCAGTGCCCGACGGGCAGGATGGGCGACGCCTGGGACGTCGCCCACGCCGCGCTTTTCCTCGCCTCCGACGAGGCCAGGTACATCACCGCGACCTCGCTGGTGGTCGACGGCGGCATCACCGCCAAGTACGCCTGAGGCCCGCGCGCGGCCTAATCGTCGCCGCCGGCCTGGGGCAGGGGCCGTCCGAGCAGACGGCGCAGCAGCCCGAACAAGGGCGCCGCCAGCACCACGATGATGAAGATGCGCACGATGTGGTGGGTGCCGACGAAGGCCGGGTCGGTCGAGAGCGCAATGGCGATCAGGCTCATCTCGGCCAGGCCGCCGGGCGCGAAGGCGAGCAGCAGACCCTTGGTGCCGAGGCCGGTCAGCCAGTGCAGGCCGAGCGCGAAAACCACCGTGATCGCGACCAGCAGTACGGTCGAGCCGGCGGCGGCGATCAGCGCGCGGCGCACGGTGGCGAACGCGATGCCGGCGAAGCGGCAGCCGATCGCGCTGCCGACCACCACCTGGGCCAGCGCGACCAGCGAATCCGGCGGCGCCGCGCCGGTCACGCCGGCCAGGTGCAGCGCCCCGCTCAGGAACATCGGCCCGACGATGGCCGCGGCCGGTACGTGAAAAAGGCGCGCGAGGGCATAGCCCAAGGCCCCGGCGGCAACCAGGATCGCCAGATCTTCCGCGGCCAGCCCCGACAGGGTGACCGGATCGCTCGGCCGCTCGGCCGGGTCGTAGCCGAGCAGCCACTGGAAGGCGAGCGGCAGGGCGAGCACGACGAGCAGCACGCGCGCGGCGTGGGTCAGCGAGATGATGCGCCCGTCGCCGCCCATGGCGCTGCCGACCAGGATCATCTCCGACAGGCCGCCGGGAGCCGCCGAGAAATAGGCCGTGGTGCCGTCGTAGCCGCAGAGACGCCGGAAGTAGAGATAGCCG
>CAZDBC010000675.1:0-2013 GCA_964503295.1 uncultured Kiloniellaceae bacterium
TCAGAGACAAAAATGCTCTAGAACAATACGGGCTTGATGTATCCCCGTTTTGTTCTTATTTCCGCCGCATGTCGAACCAACCGATCGACGCGGTCCCGCCCCGCCTCGCCCGCTGGCGCCGCCTGCGCCGGCTGGCCCGCGGCTACGACCGGGACCGCTTTCTCGCCGCCGCACGGCCCGACCTGTTCGGGCGCGAGCTCGCGGCGCTCGCCGAGGCCGCCGCCGACTGCGCGGCGGAGCCCGCCTTCACCCGCGTCCTGATCGGCGCCCTGCGCCGCCGCCGTCGCGCCCTGCTGCGCGCGGCGCCCGGCGGGCGCCAACCCGCCGGCCCGCTGCCCGACGCGCTCGCCGTCGCGATCTTCGGCGAGCTGGCCATCCTGCGCCACCAGCGCCTCGCCCGCGTCCAGCCCGCGGCTCTCGCCCATCTCGCCGGCCAGATCGGCGCAACGCCGCCCCCGCCTTAACTCCATGTTAAGGCTGCCGCGCGACATGGTTAACGCGGCGCGGAGCTTAACGCCTTGAGCCTCCCCGATCGACCCGAGGATACCGCGCACAGTCGTGCCGTCGCGCTCGGCTACGACGACGCGGCCGACGACGCGCCGCGCGTCCTGGCCAAGGGCGAGGGCGAGGTGGCCGAGCGCATCGTGGCGCTGGCGCGCGAGCACGGCATTCCGGTCCGCAAGGACGCCGACCTCGCCTCGCTCCTCTCCGCGGTCGAACTCGAGCGGGCGATCCCGGTCGAGGCGTTCGAGGCCGTGGCCCGCATCCTCGCCCACATTTATCGCGCCAACGGGCGCATGCCCGCCGACAGAGAACAGGATCCCACATGAACGCCGAGACTATGCGCGCCGAGCTCGCCGAGGCCATGGACCGCGTCGCCGCGGCCCGCCGCCTCCTGGCCGCCGGCTACACCGTCGACCTCGAGGGCCTCGACCTCGAGGTCGGCCGCATCTGCGAGGCCATCGCGCACCTGCCGCGCGACGGCCGCAACGGCCTCAAGGGGCCGCTTGTCGCGCTCACCGACGAGCTCGACCGGCTCGAGACCGACCTGCGCGGCCAGCACGAGACCCTCTCGGGCCAGCTCAAGTCGATCTCCAGCGGCGCGCGCGCGGCCCAGGCCTACGGCAAGGGCGGCCGGACCGGAAATCGCTGAGAACGGCCGGTCCGGATGGACACCGACACCTACTACACCTTCGTCGCCGCGCTGATCTTCGTGGTCGCGCTGATCGTGCTGGTCTTCTGGCTGTTCCGACGCCTGGGCCTCGGCGCGGGCATGGGCGTTCATGCCGGTGGCGGCCGGCGCCTGCGGGTGCGCGAGGCGCTGATGGTCGACGCCAAGCACCGGCTCGTCCTGGTACGCCGCGACGATGTCGAGCATCTGCTGCTGCTCGGGCCCTCCGGAAGCACGCTGGTCGAAGGCGGCATCCCGTCGCCGGCGGACGACGACACCCGGCCGGCGCATCCCGGCCCCAGCTTCAAGAGGCAGCTCGCGCGGCTGATGCCCGGCGCGGCGCGGAGTGCGGACGGATGACCCGACGTCTGTTCGCCGCCGCCGCCGTCGCCCTGGCCGCGCTCGCCTTCGCCGAGCCGGCCGCCGCGCAGTCGATCAATCTCGACCTGGGCGACGAGGCCGGCGGCACGCTCACCGGCCGCATCGTCCAGCTCGTCGCGCTGCTCACGGTGCTGTCGCTGGCACCGTCGATCCTGATCATGGTCACGTCCTTCACGCGGATCGTCGTGGTGCTGTCCTTCCTGCGCTCGGCGCTGGGCCTGCAGCAGACGCCGCCCAACACGGTGATGATCTCGCTCGCGCTGTTCCTGACCGCCTTCATCATGGCGCCGGTGGTCGAGCAGGCCTATACCGACGGCGTCCAGCCCCTGATCGAGGAGGAGATCACCGAGGAGGAGGCGTTCGACCGCGCCATGGCGCCCGTCCACGCCTTCATGATCGGCCATGTCCGCGGACAGGACCTGGCGCTGTTCATGGACATCTCGGGCGCCGAGGCCGCCACG
>CAZDBC010000676.1:0-2004 GCA_964503295.1 uncultured Kiloniellaceae bacterium
CGAGACCGATCAGCGCGGTGCCGCAGCGGAACAGGAAGGGCGAAGCAAGCGGGGAGGCCATGATGACCGCGGAGAAGGCGGCGATGCCGATCAGCGCGCCGACCGCGGCCAGGCGGTGAGTGTCGACGTTGTGCGTCAGCGCGCGTGCCGCGATCGCGAAGCCGAGCAGCGAGCCGCCGGCGAGCAGCGCGGTCAGCAGGGTGGTTGCGCCGACCCCGAGGCCGAGGATCTCGCCGCCATAGGGTTCGAGCAGGACGTCCTGCATGCTGAAGCCGGCGGTGCCGAGCCCGACCGCGACCAGCAGGCGCAGCGCGCGCCCGTCGCCGCGGAAGCTGGCCCAGGCTTCGGTAAAGCTGGGCCGCGGGCTGGCGGCCGCGGTCACGGCCGGGTTGCGCGCCTCCTGCTTCCACAGGGCGATAATGTTGAGCGCGACCGTGACCACCGCGGCGCCCTGGATCACCTGGATCAGGCGCTTGGGGCTGTAGTCGGCGAGAATGGTTCCGAAGACGATGGCGCTCACCACCATGCCGACCAGCAGCATGACGTAGAGCAGGGCGACCACGCGCGGGCGACTCGGCGTCGGGGCGAGATCGGTGGCGAGCGCGAGACCGGCGGTCTGGGTCGTGTGCAGCCCGGCGCCGACCAGCAGGAAGGCGAGCGCCGCGGCCAGGGGGCCGACCAGCGGCGGCGCGTCGTTCGGCGTCGACAGCACAAGGAGGGCGAAGGGCATGATCGCCAGGCCGCCGAACTGCAGCAGGGTGCCGAACCAGATGTAGGGCACCCGGCGCCAGCCGATGATCGACCGGTGGACGTCGGAGCGATGGCCGATCAGCGCCCGGAAGGGCGCGAAGACGAGCGGCAGGGAGACCATCAGCGCGACCAGCCAGGCCGGGACGCCGAGCTCGAGGATCATCACCCGGTTGAGGGTGCCGGTCAGCAGGACGGCGGCCATGCCGACCGAGATCTGGAACAGCGACAGGCGCAGAAGGCGGCCGAGCGGCAGCTCCTCCGTGGCCGCGTCGGCGAACGGCAGGTAGCGCACGCCGAGTGCCTGCCAGTTCCGGGCCAGCCTGTCGCTCAGTCTTCTCATCGTCGCGCGAGCCTCATGGCCTGCGAGGTGTAGAACCCGCTCGCGACCCGGCGGGTGTCGGCCGGCCACCAGCCCGCCAGATCCGGCTGCGCGGCAATCAGGTCATGCAGGCGTCGCTCGGCGGTCGGCTCGATCGACGGCGCCCGGTTGCCACGCGGGAACAGGCGCCCCAGCGCGTGCATCGCGGTCAGGCCCGGCGTGCGCGGCGCGAAAGTGAACAGCAGAGAGCTGTGTGCACGCGCGGCGAGCCCGGCGAGCGCCGTGACCACGTCGACGGCGCGGTAGTGGATCAGGGAGTCCATGGCGACGACGTGATCGAAGCTGCCGTGGCCCGGGTCGAGCATGTCGCCGACCCGGAAGTCGATGCGCCCCGGCTCGAGCGCGGCCGGCATGCGCTCGCGCGCGAGTCCCACCAGCGTCGGTGAAAGGTCGACCGCCACCACCTCGGCGCCGCGCTGCGCCGCCTCGATCGCCAGGGCGCCGGTGCCGCAGCCGGCGTCGAGCAGGCGCTGGCCGGTCAGGTCCGCGGGCAGCCAGGACAGCAGCGTTGCGCGCATGCGGTCGCGCCCGGCCCGCACGGTGGCGCGGATGCCGCCGACCGGCGCGGTCGAGGTCAGTCGCGTCCAGGCCTCGACCGCCGTACGGTCGAAGTAGGTTTCGAGCTGGCCGCGCCGGCGCAGGTAGGTGGCGCTGGGCATCAATCGAATCCCAGGAAGTCGAAGATGTCGCGGTCCTTCATGGGCACCGCGCTGAGCTCTTCGGTGCCGGCCCAGAGCATGGCGGCGAGGCGCAGGTATTCGTTCTGCACCGCCTCCAGCTCGGGCGCGATGACACGATAGGTGTCGTTGAGCTCGGCGCGGGCGGCGGCGACTTCCTGTTGCTGTTCGGCGTTAAGAGGCATAGTGCAAAACTAC
>CAZDBC010000677.1:0-2003 GCA_964503295.1 uncultured Kiloniellaceae bacterium
AGGCTGATCATGGTTGCGATCACGCTGCCCGACGGCAGCGAACGGAAATTCGACGGCCCGGTGACTGGGCAGGAGTTGGCCGCAGCGATCGGTCCCGGCCTTGCCAAGGCCGCCGTCGCGGTCAAGGTCGACGGCCGCGAGCGGGATCTCAGCCGGCCGATCGAGGAGGATGCGGCGGTCGAGATCATCACCCGCGACAGCCCGGACGGCCTCTATATCCTGCGGCACGACGCCGCCCACGTCATGGCGCAGGCGGTTCAGGAACTCTTTCGCGGCACCCAGGTGACGATCGGCCCGCCGATCGAGAACGGTTTCTACTACGACTTCGCCCGGCCCACGCCGTTCTCCACCGAGGATCTCGAGAAGATCGAGGCGCGCATGCACGAGATCGTGGACCAGGGCGCGCCCTTCGAGCGCGAGGTCTGGGACCGCGAGGCGGCGATCCTCTTCTTCAAGGAACGCGGCGAGCACTACAAGGCCCAGATTATCGAGGAATTGCCGCCCGAAGAGCCGATCACGATCTACCGTCAGGGCGAGTGGCTCGATCTCTGCCGCGGGCCGCATCAGCCGACCACGGCCCACGTCGGCCACGCCTTCAAGCTGACCAAGGTATCGGGCGCGTATTGGCGCGGCGATGCGCGCAACGAGCAGCTCCAGCGGATCTACGGCACCGCCTGGTCGTCGGAAAAGCAGCTCAAGGACTACCTCTTCATGCTCGAGGAGGCCGAGCGGCGTGACCATCGCCGGCTCGGCCGCGAGATGGGCCTGTTCCACCTGCAGGAGGAGGCGGTCGGCTCCGTCTTCTGGCATCCGAAGGGTTGGACGCTCTACCGCACGGTGGAGGACTATCTGCGCGGACGGCTGGAACGCGCCGGCTACGTCGAGGTCAAGACGCCGCAGCTTGTCGATCGCGCCCTGTGGGAGCAGTCGGGCCATTGGGAGAAGTTCCAGGAGCACATGTTCATCGCGGAGTCGGAGGGGCGCACCCTGGCCGTCAAGCCGATGAACTGCCCCTGCCACGTGCAGATCTTCAAGCAGGGCATCACCAGCTACCGCGACCTGCCGCTGCGCATGGCCGAGTTCGGTTCGTGCCATCGCAACGAGCCCTCCGGCGCGCTGCACGGCCTCATGCGCGTGCGCGCCTTCACCCAGGACGATGCCCATATCTTCTGCGCACCCGAGCAGATCAACCCGGAGACGGTCGCCTTCTGCGATCTGCTGCGCAGCGTCTACCGCGACCTCGGCTTCGCGGAGGTGGTAGTCAAGTTCGCCGACCGTCCGCCTCAGCGCGCCGGCAGCGACGAGACCTGGGACCGCGCCGAGCAGGCGCTGAAGGACGCGGTCGAGGAAGCCGGCCTAGAGTACAGCCTCAATCCCGGCGAGGGCGCCTTCTACGGCCCCAAGCTTGAATTCGTGCTGCGCGACGCCATCGGCCGGGACTGGCAGTGCGGCACCTTCCAGGTCGATTTCGTGATGCCCGAGCGGCTCGATGCCAGCTATGTCGGCGTGGACGGGCAAAAGCACCGGCCGGTCATGCTGCACCGGGCCATCCTGGGGTCCTTCGAGCGGTTCCTGGCGATCCTGATCGAGCAGTATGCTGGCCGGTTTCCGCTGTGGCTGTCCCCGGTCCAGGTCGTTGTCGCCACCATAACGTCCGATGCCGACGACTATGCGCGCAAGGTCGTGGCAGCGCTGGAGCGGGCCGGGCTGCGCTGCGAGGCGGATCTGCGCAACGAGAAGATCAACTACAAGATCCGCGAGCATTCGCACGCCAAAGTGCCGATCATCGCGGTCGTCGGTCGCCGCGAGGCCGAGGAGGGGAAAGTCGCGCTGCGCCGCCTGGGCAGCAAGGAACAGGAGTTTCTTGCGCTCGACGAGGCAGTGGCTAGGATCGGATCGGAGGCGGCGCCCCCGAGCGGCGGGGATTGAGCGGCGGCGGGGTATTGGCCGTTCAAGGAATGGCCCGTGCTACAAAGCGGGGCGCCGGGGCTTGGACGGAAGGT
>CAZDBC010000678.1:0-2003 GCA_964503295.1 uncultured Kiloniellaceae bacterium
CCGCTGCTCAACGCCACCGAAGGAGGCTGCAGTCCCCAGTGTGGAAAGCAGACACGTCGGCAGAGCGGCAGATCGCCGATCTGCCTTCAATCAGTTGTGGTCTGCATGCCCTCGACCAGCGTCGTCGCGCAAGCCCGTGCGACCTCGGTGCGGTACTTCTCGCTCACATTGTTCACCCAGCCGGCTTCGATGACGAAGTCATCGCGCCGATAGCTGCTCTCCGCTTTGAGGGGGGCGAGCTTATCAGGCTCCTGCTCCGCCTTTGCGACGCAAAGCGGGGTGAACGCCTGAACGACCGCCTCTTCTGCGCTCGCCCGCCCCATCTCGACGGCCGTTCCACCGGTCACCCAACCGCCCCAGACGAAGCCAACCACCATGGCGGCAATGGCGCCGCCGATCACGCCCCACACGGCAGGTTTTATCCAATCAGGTGTCGTCACTTGGTAGTCTCCCATTATAGTCATAAATATTATTGCGAAAGTGCTTAGATGAGAAACTAACAGACTTTGTGATATTTAGATACAATAATAGTATTCTCAGCTGGATCTGCGCAAGGCGGACAAAATTCTTCCCTCCCGGTGCGGCCCGGCGATGAGGCGCATTCTCGAGATGATCCGTTGGCGAACGTCCCGCCGCGGCGACGTGTTCGACCGGACCCGTCCACCCGGATCGCAGGACGTCTGGTTGCTTGGCGGCGAACAGGGAGGCCAGTTTACCGGTCTACCGCTGTCACGACACCAGAGGCCGTCATAAGGGGCCTTGCCGACGGCGTGACGAGTGCTGCGCCGGCGGTTTGCAGGATGAAAGGGGGGCTGGAATGGCCCTCGTACCTCACGCGATGGACGCTTGGTGCTTGAAGGACGCCTGTTTTTGAGCGGTTGGACCGGGTCGGCGACGGCCGCCGGTCCCTTCGCAATGCGCGGTAGCGTCAGTAGACCCGGGCGAAGCTGCTCGCCGTATCGTCCGGCATGCGATAGCAGGAAATCTCGCCCAGCGTGCGGTAGCAGTAGGAACGGGCCTGCTGCGCTCCGCCTTCGATCGGGCCACCGGCGACCGTGGCCTGATCGGACCGAGGCTGACAGTAGGGCTTCTTGTCGACCCAGTGGAGGATGGAGCAGTCCTGGTCCTCCATCGAGGACGCGAGATGGTCGGTGAGCGTCTTCTCGGTGTGGACCAGGCTGACGATGTTCGCTCCCACCAGGATTCCCTGCGAGGCCGGGTCGCAGGCACCCAGACCCAGCGCAAGGCAACTGACCAGCCAAAAGCGTCTCATACCTGATCCCTCGTGGGTTCCATTTGCGGCGCCAGGCGGGCAGATCGGTCGCCCCGCGGGGCTCCGCTGTTTGCACGGGGCGGGCGATTTTATCGCCGCGCACGCGGAGGGCGTCCTGCCGCGCTTGGGCCGCGTCTTCAGCTTGCCGATGCCCGGTAAAGAATCGGTTAGAGCTGTCACCGTGAGCCGGCGAGCCCCGGTTCTTATTCAAGTAAGGCCTTCGCCTGTGACAGTAAGTATTCGATAAAAAAGATAAAAAAGGCACCTCTCTTTCTTGAATCCGATGCAGTCGGCTCGCGGCCCTGCAGGCGCTGCGCACATCCTGACCCGGCAGCGAGGCCAGTGGCCGGTCAGTCCGGCTGCCGCGCCAGGCCGCGCAACGCCCTCGCCGTGCCGCCGTTTCGCCGCGTTTCCGCTGCAGGATCCGGACAAATCGCTGTTGATGCTGGCGTTCGGGGGCTTTATCTAGGGCGCCGGTTCATAGGCTCGCGAAGCCTTCCGAGGTCGAGCGGTCCGCGACCGCGGGCGGGGCGCCTGTTCCCGTTGCGCGGCCATCTGCCGGGTTTGCGACAGGCTCGCGCCCCCGCCTTGCTTCGTTGCTGTCCGAAGACGACCTGCCGTTCTCTCCACCGCCGGCCGCCAGAGGAGTTCACGTGTCCGACATATTCCGGGAAGTGGAGGAGGAAGCAACCCGACGAGGCTGACATCGTTATGATCGTCAATACCTTCA
>CAZDBC010000679.1:0-1992 GCA_964503295.1 uncultured Kiloniellaceae bacterium
GTGCGTCTCGTGCGCTTGCGCGACGGAATTGGCCGCGCCAGCGTGGGCGACATCTTCGCCATACTGCTGCTCTGGGGGGCTGTCCCGGCGGCACTCCTGGCGATCTGGTGGCGCTACCTGCCGCTGCGCGATCCTTTCGTCACCGCGATGCACGTGGTCGCGGTGGGTTTCTCGGTCTGGCTCTCCCTGCGCCTGTCCGCGCGGGCGCTCGTCACGCTCGGTGCGGAGACCGCCGCGCTGCCCGCGCGGCGACGCGTGGTGTCCGGCCTGGCGGCCGGCATGAGCCTCATCAGCCTGGTCTTCCTGTTCGGGCCGACGGTCCTCGACTGGCTGCGGCCCATTGCGGTGGAGGAGGCCGCCGGGGAGGCGCCTGACGTCGCCGGCATCAAGCCCAAGGACGTGACCTGGCTGGTGGCCGACCTGGAGGACGGCGATCTCTCCGATGCGGTCCTCAAGGACGCCGACTTGCGCTTCGCCTACGGCCACCGTGCCAAGCTGGTCGGCGCCAATCTGAAGGACGCGCAGCTGCGCGGCGCCGACTTTCAGCGCGCCGACTTCCGCCGCGCCCTGCTGGAAGATACCGGCATGCAGGAGATGAATCTCGATTCGACGAACTTCGAGAACGCCTGCCTGCGCAAGGCGGATCTCAGCGCTTCGGACCTGGAGGATGCCGACCTGCGCGGTGCCTACCTCGGTTTGGCGCGGCTCGAGGGCGCCTATCTCGGCCGCGTTCTGCTGCACCACGCCAACCTGCAGGGCGCCGACCTCACCAACGCGGACCTGAGCGATGCGACGCTCAGCCATACGACGTTCCATTGCTACGCCTTGCACCGTCACGAGCCGGCGCGGCGCCGCAACATCTGCCCCGACATGCGCGGGACCGACCTGACCGGCGCGCGTTTCAAGGAGGCCGACCTGCGCTTCGTCCGCAACCTGACCCAGGCGCAGCTCGACGGCGCCTGCGGCAACGCGCGCCTGCCTGCGGGGCTCTCGCTGCCGCCCTGCCGCGCGACGCCCGAAGGGCCGCTGGCGCTGATCGAGCGGGACACGCCGCCGCCGCCCGCGGCGGAAAATCCCTGCCGGCACGAGATCCTGAACGACTTCTGGATCCCCGGCAGTCCCGACTGAGGCCGACCTGCCCCGCTCAGGGGGCGACGACCGCCTCCTCGAGGCGCAGTTCGATGCGGCCGATACCGGAGATTTCGCCGGCGAGCAGGACCGGCAGCCTGTGCGCCGGATCGACGAGGAACTCGATATCGCCGCGCAATTCGAAAAACTCGAACGCTTCCGGTTCCTCCGGGCTGCCGGCGATCGGGGCGGTGCTCAGCAGGATGCGCTGCACCGCGATCTCGCCCGCCGCCGCCGCATCGCCGCCCGCGCCGGTCAGGCGGTGGTCGACGGCCAGCCGCTCACTCCCGGCCATGCGCAGCTCGGCCCGGTAAAGCACCTGCTTGTTGAACACGCAGGCGATCAGCGGCGTGCCGTCCTCCGGCACCTGCCCGCCGGCAACGGCGAGCAGGAGCAGCCCCGGGTCGGTGACCTGGCGACAGTCGGCAGCGGCCGGCCCGTAGGGGTAGAAGCTTTCCCTGACGTCGCTCCAGCGCTCCGGCGGCAGGTCCGATTCCCCGCCCCACCAGTCGGGATCGCGCCGCACCCGCTCGACCCCCTCGGCGAAGAAGCGGAAGGTCTTGCGGCTGCCGCCGCTGCCCAGCTTGTCGCGCCGGCGCATCAGAACCTCGGCCGTCTCGGGCCGATACCAGATCTCGGTGCGGTAGACCGTGTCGGTGCGCTCGGCGGTGAAGCTGGCGGTGAGCTTGGCGACGGCCGCGTCCTCGAACGCGGGCCGCGTGCGGCCGGGCGCCGGCGCGCGCAGGCTGGCCAGCGCATCGGTGCCGGCCGCGCCGTGGCCGATCTCGGCGGTCGCGCCGCCCGCCGCGAACAGCAGGCGCTGCCAGCTCTGGGGGCCGAGGGGGGCAGCCGACGATTCGGCGG
>CAZDBC010000680.1:0-1981 GCA_964503295.1 uncultured Kiloniellaceae bacterium
GATCGCCTGCATCGACATCTGGTCGCGGGGAACCGCGCCTTCCTCGATCAGCGCCCGGCCGATGGCATAGAAGGGGTGGCCGTTCGAGGCGGCGTAGCCGACCCGAACCGCCTCGCCGTCGGGCAGGATGACGCGGCCCGAACCCTGGACGTGGAGAAAGAAGGCGTCGACGGGATCATCGGCCCAGAGCAGCTCGAGCCCCCGCCCGGCGAGCGCGCCGGCCTCGATCTCGGCGCGCGTCGGATAAGGCAGCAGGCGGCCGTCCTCGACCCGGCCGACGATGCGCTCGCCGTCGAGCGCAGGGCGAAACCGGCCGAGCTCGGCGGTCACCAGATCGGACGGACGGCGATAGAGCGGCGTCGCGGCTTCGCCGCCAGGCTCGCGCGCACCGCGCAGTTCGGCCTCGTAGTAGCCGGTGAAGAGACCGTCGGGATCGCCGCGGTCGGTGACCGCGAAGGGCCTGAACCAGGCCTCGAGCGCGGCGCGCACCGCCGCGTGGTCGTCCTGGCCGAGGTCCGTCAGCGCGGCACAGGGCGCGCGCCAGTCGGCGACGGTGCCGGCGAGGCCGGCCGGGCCGACCGGCCGGTCGGCCGGCAGGGTGGCGAATCTTCGGCAAGAGGCCGCCAGCGCCGGCAGGGCTTCGGCCAGCCGGTCGTCTCGCCAGCCGGGCAGGCTGTCGAACGCGGCCGGCTCCAGAATCGCTCGCGGGCTGTCGGGCTGGCCCGGCTCGGCCTTCTCCGGCGGCCGCTCGCCGCACGCGGCGAGCACCAGCAGCACGCAGGCCAGCAGGCCGGCACGGCGGGGCAGTGATCGACGTCGCCGCTCAGTTGGAGCTGCGCGTCGCCACCAGGGTCCAGTTGGGATCGCGGCTGCGGGTGTTGCGGGCAAAGGTCCAGATATCCGTGATCTGGGTGACGTGGTTGGGATCGCCGTCCACCACCTCGCCCTCGGCATCGCGCGTCACGTTGATCTGCTCGGACACGAACTTGACCGTCACGAAGGCGGTGCGTCCCTGAAGTTCGGCCTCGATGATCTCCTTGCTCTCGATGCCGATCAGGGTCGTCTCGAGCCGCTCGTTGTTGGCCTCACGGGTCTTGATCGCCCCGGCGAAGCCCTCGAAGACGTCGTCCGACAGCAGCGGCCGCAGAGTCTCGGTGTCCCCGGCCGCGAAGGCATTGACGATCATCTCGAAGGCGGCCGCGGCCCCGGTCAGGAAGTCTTCGGGGTCGAAATTGCGGTCGGCCAGCTTGATCTGGGTCAGCCCGGCCTCGAGCGGGGACTGCGCAGCGCCACCCTTGGCGCCTTCGCGGGCGCCTTCCGGGCCGGGTTCGAGCACTTCGTCGGCGTCGATTTCGTCGTCGGCAACGCCCCGTTCCGGCTTGCCCCGGTCGGGCAAGTGAATGATCTTGTCGTCGGACTGCTCGCGAGGCTGAAAGGGATCGTGCTCCGAGCGCTTCTCGTGGCCGTGGCGCTTGCCGAGCACGTTGCGCAGGCGCAGCACGAAGAAGGCCGCGATTGCGGCGAAAAGGATAATGTCGAGAAACTGGAAGCCGTTGCTCATAAATCCCGCCCGTTATCAAGAGTCCGGCCGGAAGGCGGGGTCGGGCTGTAGCGCGCGATCATGACGACCATCTACCCGAGTACATAAGGACTGGCCGGAGAAAGAGCAAGCATGGGGATCCTGCTGCTGGCCCTCTTCATCGGGGTGCCGATCCTGGAAATCGCGGTTTTCATCCAGGCCGGCGAGCTGATCGGCCTGTGGCCGACACTGGCCGGCATCGTGCTGACCGCGGCGCTCGGCTCTCTCCTGCTGCGTGCCCAGGGCCTGGCGACCCTGGCCCGGCTGCGCGGCGAGCTCGACCGCGGCGGCCTGCCGGCCAAGGAGCTGTTCGACGGCGCCTGCATTCTGATCGCCGGCGCGCTGCTTCTGACCCCCGGATTCGTCACCGACAGCCTCGGTTTCCTGCTGTTCGTGCCGCCC
>CAZDBC010000681.1:0-1977 GCA_964503295.1 uncultured Kiloniellaceae bacterium
TGTTCGATAGTGCAGGGCTCGAGCCCCGATAGCCGCAGCCGAACCGGAACGTCTGGCGGCATCCGTGGAGCCACGCCGGCCACCGCCTCGCGGATGGCCGAGATGTGGGCGGGTGTCGTACCGCAACAGCCGCCGACAATGTTGAGCAGACCGGACCGCGCCCATTCACCGAGCATCTCGGCCGTTTCTTCCGGCTGCTCGTCATAAGCGCCGAACTCGTTCGGCAAGCCGGCGTTGGGATGCGCGCTGACCAGCGTATCCGCCACACGCGCCAGGTCCGCGAGGTACGGACGCAATTCGCGCGCACCCAGCGCGCAGTTCAGACCGACGCTGAATGGCCTCGCATGGCGGACCGAATACCAGAAGGCCTCGACCGTTTGTCCGGAGAGCGTTCGCCCCGACAAGTCGGTAATCGTCGCGGAAATCATGACCGGAAGGGAGAACCCCAGTTCCTCGCTCAGTTCGTCGATTGCGAACAGAGCCGCCTTGGCGTTGAGCGTGTCGAAGACGGTCTCGACCAGGAGCAGATCGACCCCACCTTCGATCAGGCCGTGGGCGGCCTCGCGATAGGCACGACGCAGCTCATCGAAGCTGGTGTTGCGGAGCGCCGGATCATTGACATCCGGCGAGATCGATGCGGTGCGGTTGGTCGGGCCTATGGCTCCGGCGACGAAGCGCGGCTGTTCAGGCGTCAGTTCGGTCTGCCGGTCCGCCGCCTCCCGGGCGAGACGGGCCCCGGCGAAATTGAGCTCATAGGCGAGCTCCTGGAGGCGGTAGTCCGCCTGGGAGATGGCACTCGAGTTGAATGTATTGGTCTCGGCGATATCGGCACCGGCCTCGAAATAGGCACGGTGGATTTCTCGAATGGCATCAGGCTGCGTCAGGGTCAGCAAATCATTGTTGCCGCGCAGGTCGCACGAGTGATCGGCGAAGCGCTGACCGCGAAAAGCCGCCTCGTCGAAGGCGAGGTTCTGGATCATGGTGCCCATGGCACCGTCCAGAAGCAGAATGCGCCGGTCGGCTGCCTCGCGCAGCATCCCAAGCCGTTGAGCGCGAGCGTCGCCTGCCATCAGGCGACCCCCCGAATGTCGTGGCGCCGGTCACTGCCAATGCGGTCGCCAAAGAGCGGCGTGCGCAGCAGCCGTACCACGGCGCCCGCGAGTTCGGCCCGATTCAGGGTATAGAAATGGAACTCGTTGACGCCTTCGGTCATCAGACGTCTGCACTGCTCGGCCGCCAGAGCGGTGGCCAGTCGTTCATGGGCCGGCGTGCCCTCTTCAACATCCTGGAACAGCTGCTCGAGCCAGGCCGGAACGCTCGTGCCGCAGCGCTGGGCGAAGTCGCGGGCCCGCGTGAAATTGGCGATGGGCAGGATGCCGGGCACGATGGGCGCACTGATCCCGGCCTTGCGCGCACGGTCCCGGAAGCGCAGAAAGACCGCGGGGTCGAAGAAAAACTGTGTGATCGCGCGGCACGCACCGGCATCGAACTTGCGCTTCAGATTATCGAGATCGTCCGCGGCGCTGCGCGCTTCGGGGTGGGTTTCCGGATAGGCGCCGACGCTGATCTCGAAGTCGGCGACCCGGCGCAGGCCAGCGACGAGGTCGGCGGCGAAGGCGTAGCCGTCCGGTCCCGGCCGATAAGGCCCGGCCTCCAGACCATCGCCGCGCAGGGCGATCAGATGTCGCACGCCTGCCTGCCAGTAGTTTCCGGCCAGGCGATCGATTTCGCTTCGGGTTGCGCCGACGCAGGTCAGGTGTGCCGCCGTTGTCAGGCCGCTTTCATTCCTGATTCGGGTCACAAGGTCGAAGGTCAGTTGCCGCGTGCTGCCTCCCGCACCGTAGGTGACCGAAACGAAGCGAGGGTTGAGCGTCCGAAACTCGTCGATCGTGCGCCAGAGACCCGTCATCCCCCGCTCGCTCTTGGGCGGAAAGATTTCCAGGGAGATCGCCGGCCCCGATCCGACAGAGGCTCCGC
>CAZDBC010000682.1:0-1976 GCA_964503295.1 uncultured Kiloniellaceae bacterium
CCGTGGAGCAGAACATTGCCTTCGGGCTCAAGCAGGACCGTATGGCGCGAGCGGAAATCGCGCGCCGGGTGGCCGAAGTGGTGGAAATGGTCCAGCTCGGCGATTTCGTGAAACGGCGGCCTCACCAACTCTCGGGCGGGCAGCGACAGCGGGTGGCTCTGGCGCGCAGCCTGGTGAAGAAGCCGAAGATGCTTCTGCTTGACGAGCCGCTCGGCGCGCTCGACCGGAAGCTGCGCGAACGCACGCAGTTCGAGCTGATGAACATTCAGGAGGAAACCGGCATCACCTTCGTGATCGTGACCCACGATCAGGAAGAGGCCATGACCGTGTCGTCGCGCATCGCCGTCATGGACCGGGGAAGGATCGTCCAGGTTGCCACGCCGACGGAGATCTACGAGTTCCCCGCGTCGCGCTACGTCGCCTCGTTCGTGGGCGACGTCAATATCATCGAAGGCCGCCTTCAGGAGAGCGACGAGCAGCATGCCAGGGTGGCGAGCACCGAGGCCGGCTGCACGATCGTGACCGGCAAGACCGGTGACCTGCCGCCGGGGACCGCGGTGTGGATCGCCCTGCGCCCCGAGAAGCTGGCGATCTCGCGCACGCCGCCGCCCGACCGCTCTCAGAACTGCATGACCGGAGAGGTCTGGGACATCGGCTATCTGGGCAGTTTCTCCATCTACCACGTCCGTCTCGATAGCGGCAGAACGGTCACCGTGGCGCGCGCCAACGCAACTCGCACGGCAGCGCCGGATATCACGTGGGAGGACAGGGTCTATCTGACCTGGACCGCGGAATCGGCAGTGGTGCTGTTCAATTGAGCGACAGCGAGCAGCACAAGGGGCGCCGCAGCCGGCGCGCGGGTCAGCCGGTCGAATACGTGGCCGGACCCGCGCAGAACCTGAGCGGGCCGGCCGCGCTCCACGCCCGGTTCATGAGCTTCGGTCCCTACCGCCGCCTGGTCCATTCACGGCCCTGGCCGCTCTGGCTGGTCATGCTGCTGGCCGGCATCGACCTGGTCCTTCTTGGCGTCTGGCCCGCGCTCTGGCCGGCGTGGCTGGCCGGGCTGCTTGTGCTGGCGGCCATGCGCCTCGACGGACGCGGCGCGGTCGTTATGGTCCCCTACCTCTGGCTGTTGGCCTTCTTCCTGGCGCCGTTCCTGATCGTCCTCAAGATCAGCTTCGCCGAGATCGTGATCGCCCAGCCGCCCTATACGCCGCTCTTCGAGCTGGTCGACGGCGCCTACCTCCAGATCCGTCTGACGATCGAGAACTACCTGTTTCTGCTCGAGGACGATCTCTACTGGTTGTCGTACGTCACCTCGCTCAAGATCGCCGCAATCTCCACGCTGCTCTGCCTCTTGATCGGCTTTCCGATCGCCTACGGCATGGCCCGCGCGCCGCAGCGCTGGCGCCTTGCCCTGCTCATGATGGTCATCCTGCCGTTCTGGACCTCGTTCCTGATCCGCGTCTACGCCTGGATCGGCATCCTGAAGAAGGAAGGTCTGCTCAACCTGGCGCTGCTGTCCCTCGGTCTGATCGAGGAACCGCTGACCATCCTCAACACCGACAACGCGGTCTACGTCGGGATCGTCTATTCCTACCTGCCGTTCATGGTGCTGCCGCTCTACGCCAACCTGGAGAAGATGGATCTCTCGCTCCTGGAGGCGGCAGCCGATCTCGGCTGTCACCCGATCAAGGCCTTCTGGGTCATTACGGTGCCTCTGGCCATGCCGGGCGTGATCGCCGGCAGTTTCCTCGTCTTCATTCCGGCGGTCGGGGAGTTCGTCATTCCCGACCTGCTCGGCGGATCCGAAACCCTGATGATCGGCAAGACCCTGTGGTCCGAGTTCTTCAACAACCGGGACTGGCCGCTGTCCTCGGCCATCGCCGTCATTCTTCTCCTGCTTCTGGTCGTTCCGATCGTCCTGTTCCTAGTCTTGAAGCAGGTTTTCGGGATCGTCTTCAGGTGGTGGATCG
>CAZDBC010000683.1:0-1976 GCA_964503295.1 uncultured Kiloniellaceae bacterium
GCTCAAGGAAATGCGCGCGGCCTATGCCAAGTCCGACGATCCGATCGCGGTCGCCTATGCCGATTGGGAGCGCTATAGCACCCAACCCTATCCCTCGGCGACTCACGGCAACCGCTACGTCCAGAACTATGCCAATCCGACCGGGCGCGCGTACGGCGCCTTCGAGAAAGCCGGAAGCATGCCTTCGGGCACGCAGTTGGCCAAGGACAGCTTTACCGTGCGGCCTGACGGTCACGCGGTGATCGGCCCGCTGTTCACCATGGAAAAGATGCAAGCCGGCTTCAATCCGGAGAGCGGCGACTGGCGCTACAGCATGATCATGCCGGATGGCGGCATCATGGGCACGACAAAGGGCCAGGGATCGGCCAACGTGCAGTTCTGCTACGAGTGTCATATGCCGCTCGGCGAAGAGACGGACTCGATGCTCTTCATGCCGGAGGAGTACCGACGGCGGTAGCGCCACCGCGACGATGCGCGCCAGGATATTGCCGCGCTGCGGGCCGATAAGGCCCGCAGCTTGTGCGCTGGTGCTGTCGTTCGGCATGCTGGTGCCGTGGAGCGGCGGCGCGGCGGCCCAGGACTGTGCCGATCGGCTCCACGCCGATGCGGTGGCTGCCTACGATGGCGGCGACTTCGACACGGCGCGGGACAATTGGGCCCGGCTCGCGGCCTGCGGCGACGCCGACGCCCAGGTCGCGCTCGGCGGCCTCTATCTGTCGGGCCGCGGAGTTCCCGCGCCCGACACTGCGCGCGCGGTTTCCCTCTACCGCCAAGCGGCCGAACAGGGCCACGCCGTTGCCCAGCTCAATCTCGGCGACTTCTATCTGCGCGGAATAGGTGTTTCTCGCGATAAGGCCGAGGCCTACCGCTGGTTCACCCTGGCGGCGCGGCAGGGACGCAAGTGGGCCGCGCGCCAGCGTGATCGTCTGGCGGACAACATGACGCCCACCGAGTTGTCGCGCGCCGAGAAACTGCTGAAAGAGAAGTAGTAGGCGACTGGACTGCCCGCTCGGGCGCCCGGGCCCGTTTGCGCCGCTCGGCTCTCAGCTCGCCTCGCGCGGGGCTTCGCCCAGAAGGTGCACCACGCGCTGGGGGAAGGGTATGCTCAGTCCGCTGGCGTCGAAGCGCTGCTTCAAGGTCTTGGTCAAATCGAACTTGAGCTGCCAGTAATCGGCGGCCTTGCACCAGATGCGGAGTGTCACCCCGACCGAACTTTCGCCCCAGTCGGTTACCATCGCCATCGGTGCGGGTTCGGACAGGACCCGTGAATCCTCTTGGGCGACCGTTTGCATCAGGGCCAGCGCCTTGTCGAGATCGTCCTCGTAGCCGCAACCGAGTGCCAGATCGAGCCGGCGGGTATCGTGGAAGCTGTAGTTCTTGATGGCGGTGCCCCAGAGTTGCGAATTGGGCACGATGATCTGGACGTTGTCCGGCGTCGCCAGTTCGGTCGTGAACAGGCTGACGTCCTTGACCGTCCCGGCCTGGCCGCCGCCCTCGATGTAGTCGCCGACCTTGAACGGCCGGAAGATCAGCAGCATGACTCCGGCCGCCACGTTGCTCAGCGTGCCCTGGAGCGCCAGCCCGATGGCGAGGCCCGCGGCACCGAGCACGGCGATCAGGCTGGCCGTCTGCACGCCGAAGCTGTTGAGCACGGCAATAACAGTGATCGCGATAACGAGATATTGGACGAGACTCGCGAAGAAACCGCGCAGCATCTCGTCGACGCGCTTGGCGCGTGCCAGCGAGCGCCTGACCATGCCCTTGGCCCAGCCGGCCGCGACCAGGCCGACGATCAGTATCAGAATGGCGCCCAGTACGTTGAGACCGTAGGTGGTGACCAGCGCACTGAGCTGGGCCATGGCGACGTCGACCTGTTCCATTGGACCCCCCAAAAATGGCCTCCCGATCTGGTTGAAGACTGCGCCACAAACGCGTGGCGTTCAAGCTGCCCGCGCGAGCCGCGACGAGGCGCTGTC
>CAZDBC010000684.1:0-1974 GCA_964503295.1 uncultured Kiloniellaceae bacterium
TTGCTCGACCTGCCGACCGGCGGACGGCTCTCGCGTCCGCTGACCCTGATCGAGGACATCCGGCGCGAGGCCGAGCAGCGCTTCCGCGCGCGCGAGCAGGCCCTGCGCGAGCGCATCCAGGAGACCGAGTCGCGGCTGAGCGAGCTGCTCGCGGGCGGCGGCGACCAGGCGGCGCTGTCCCAGGCCGGCAGCGACGCGATCCGCCAGCTCCGCCGCGACCTGATCGAGGCGCGCCAGGAGCTGCGCGCCGTGCAGCGCGCCATGCGCGAGGATATCGAGAAGGTCGAAACGCAGGTCAAGCTGGTCAACATCTGGGCCGTCCCGCTGCTGATCGGGCTGCTGGCCGCCGTCCTCGGCCTGTGGCGCCGGGCCCGGGCGGCGCGCCGCGCGCGCGCCGGCGCGGCGGGGGAGCAGCCGGCATGACGCCGCGCGCCTTCCTCGTCCTGGCCGTCCTGACCCTGGTCACCCTTCTCGGGGCCGCTGCGACCCTGCTGACCCAACCGGAGCCGGCGCGCATCGAGGTCGAGGGCCGGCTCGCGCTGCCCGACCTGGCGCCGGCCCTCGACCGGGTCGCGCGCATCGAGATCGTCACCGCCGACGGCGAGGTCACGCTGATCCGCGATGCGGACGCGGGCGCCTGGCGGGTCGAGCAGCGCGCCGGCTACCCGGCGGATGCGCAGAAGGTGCGCGGTCTGCTCGTGCGGCTCGCCGACCTGCGCCTGGCCGAGCGCAAGACGGCGCGCGAGGCGCTGCTGCCGCGGCTGGAACTGGGACCGCCGGGCGACCCCGACTCGGCTTCGCGCCGCGTGGTGCTGCGCGATGCCGCGGGCGAGGTGCTGGCCGACCTGGTGGTCGGCAAGCGGCGCAACCTGCCGACCGCGGGCGCCGAGGAGGGGATCTACCTGCGCCAGGCCGACTCGAGCCAGGCCTGGCTGGCTGCCGGCGGCCTGGAGGTCGAGGGCGACCCGGTCGAGTGGACCGCGCGCGAAGTGATCAACGTCCCCGGCGATTCCGTCGCCCGGGTCGAGATCCGCCCGCCCGAGGGCGATCCGGTGGTCGCCGAGGTCGCCGACCCGGAGACGGTCAAGCGGCTCGACGTGCTCAACCTGCCGGAGGGCCGCAAGGCCGACGAGATGGAGGCCGCGCGTCTGGGCGCTGTCTTTGCCCTGGTTGATCTGCAGGACGTGCGACCGGCCGACGAGGTCGCCCTGCCCGAGGCGCGCTACCGGGTGACGTTGCGCACCTTCGAGGGCCTGGAGGTCAGTGCCGAGGCGGCGCGGGTGCCCGAGCGCGAGAATACGCCCTGGGCGATCTTCGAGGCCCGGGTCGCCCAGCCGGCGCCGCAAGAGGCTGAACGCCTCGCCGACCTGCAGGCCCGCGTGGCGGAGATCAACGACCGGGTCGGGGGCTGGGCCTACCAGCTTTCGCCCGGCGTGTTCGAGCGGCTCGCCCGCAGCCTCGAGGACGTGCTCGCCGAGCCCGAGCCGGAGTCCTGACGCGCAGGCCTCGAACCTGCGCCGTTCAGCCTCTCGCCTTGCGCCGCGCGAGCTTCGCGAGCAGCGCGCGTTTCTCGGAACTGCTCATGAACGGCCAGTCGCGGATCTCCTCCAGGCTGCGCAGGCAGCCGAGGCAGCGCCTGGTCGCCGGGTCGAGCTGGCACACGCTGATGCACGGCGAGCGCACGCCGTGGTCTGACCCGGTTGCCGCCATGCCGTTCCCGCTCACCTTCATGTCGTGCCGCCGTTGTTGCGCGCCGCGCCCGCATGACCTCAGATTCGGCGGCCCATTTCAAGCCCGGGCGCGCGCCGGCGCGCGGCGGGTCCGACGAGGGACTCGGCAATGACGACGCGCCGACTGCGCCTGATCACCGGACTGATCCTCTTCGCCTTCGTCGCGACCCACCTCCTCAACCATGCCCTCGGGCTGGTCTCGCTCGACGCTCTGGCGGCCGGCCGCGACCTCTTCCTCGGGCTC
>CAZDBC010000685.1:0-1974 GCA_964503295.1 uncultured Kiloniellaceae bacterium
GCCCCCGCAACCACCTTTACCGAACAGGCCGTCCTCGAATCGAGGGCGGCTTTTTGCTGCCCGCCGACAGCGCCAGAACCCGCGCCAGAACCCCGACCAGAACCACCTCGGGCGCGACCCGAGGACATGCCGCTCGACGACCGCGGACTTCCGGCATCTTCAATGACCGGTTCCCCAATGGTGCGGACCCATCGGTTGGCCTTGCGTGCCCCGGGCGCGGCTTTTGCCGGGTCGAAGATCCCCTGTCGCAAGTCCGTCGGTTCGCGGCCGCGGCCGATCGCCGTTCTTGACGAGCCGCCTGATTCGCCTGAAAGTATCCATTCAGTTACTTAACGGCGGGGCTTTCGCGCCATTGATAAATCAGGAAAGGGGGCCCGTGCGCAAACCGCGCCGCGCCGCGTTCCGGCTGCCTTCCACGACAAGCGGCCCTGCCGCCATCGGTTCTGCTCTTGGCGGTCGCGGGGCGAGTCGGGCCCTGACCTCGCGAGATCGGGCAGACGGCCGGGTCAGAGCGCGATCATCGGGCCGAGCGGCGCACCACAAGAGGAGCCGACGCCTTTGCGGCGCCACCTTCGTCTGCGTGACCTTTCGCATTGCCAAGGAGGATGTGCAATGACGCCTGCCGGTCCTGTTCGGCGCTCCGAGACTGACGGCGTTCGGAGCCCGGCTCGTGACCGCCTGCGAACCGGCGAGGGCGGTCCGGCTCCGCAAGGTTGCGCCCATGAGTGAGGCCGCCGTCGGTTCGGTCGATGCGTGATATCCCGCCGCGCAAAAGCGAAAGCACCGAAGCCGCCGTGACTCCGGCCGTGGGCGCGCCGCTGCCCAGGCGCATCTACGACCGTATCGAATACTACGTGCCGAGCGCGATCGCCATCGCCACGCTGATCGCGGTCTGGCACTTCGGCGTCGAATGGTGGGACGTAAAGAAGTACGTCCTGCCGGCGCCGGGCGAGGCCCTGGCCACCCTCTGGGACCCCAAGTACCGCTGGCTGTCCAACCTGCTGGTCACGCTTTATGCGGTCGCGGGCGCGTTCGTGATATCGAGCGTCCTGGGCATTGTCCTGGGCGTGGTCGTGGTTTGGCATGACCTGCTGGAACGCACGGTCATGCCGATCCTCGTCTTGTTCAATACCCTGCCGAAGGTTGCGTTGGCGCCGCTGTTCGTGCTCTGGCTCGGCTACGGCATCGTGCCGAATATACTGATCGCGGTCACGGTCAGTTTCTTTCCCGTGGTCATCAACACGGCGACGGGGCTGACCAAGGTCGATCAGGATCTCGTCGACCTCGTGCGAAGCCTGAAGGGCTCGCGCCTGCAGATGTTCGTCAAGATCCGCCTGCCCAACGCCCTGCCCTACATCTTCGCCGGCCTCAAGCTCAATGCGACGCTCTCCGTGATCGGAACCATCGTCGGAGAGTTCGTGGCCTCGGAAGCCGGGCTGGGCGCGCTGATCATCATCGGCGGCGTAACCCTCGACACGCCATCGATTTTTGCCGCGCTTTGCATGATCTCGGTCATCGGCCTTGCGCTCTATGCCATGGTGGTCGTCGTCGAGCGCATCTTGGTGCGGTGGGAAACCGAGGCGGTGGAGCCGTGATCCCAAGGGTGCCCGACCCCCGCGACGGTCGTCTTGTGTCCCCAACAACGAACCATGGGAGGAATCGCATCATGTTTCAGGAAATCAAACGCCTACGTGTCGCCGCGATCGCCGCGTTGTGCGCTCTCGCGCTTCCTGCGCAGGCCGCAGACCAGGTCACGCTTCAGCTCAACTGGTTTCCGCTGGCCGACCATTCGCCGTTCTACCTCGGCAAGGAGCGCGGCTACTTCGCCGACGAGGACATCGACCTGACGATCGTCCGCGGACAGGGCTCGGGCGACGCGGCGGTCAAGATCGATCTCAAACAGGCCGAATTCGGGATCTCCGACACCCCCACCGTTCTCACGGCGATCAGCAAGGGCGCCGAGCTGCTGATCGT
>CAZDBC010000686.1:0-467 GCA_964503295.1 uncultured Kiloniellaceae bacterium
CGGTGGTCATTGTTTCTAGCCAAGCCTGCGCAATCCGCTGTAAGGTGCTGTTAATTTAGGCATCATGTCAGGATTCCAGGCCATGAACACCGTCGTCAAGCTGCCCAATTCGCTCGAACAGCATTGGATGCCGTTCACGGCCAATCGCCACTTCAAGTCGGCGCCGCGCATGATCACCGGCGCGGAGGGGATGTACTACACCACCGACCGCGGCGATCGGGTCCTGGACGGCTCGGCCGGCCTGTTCTGCGTCGCCGCCGGCCACGGCCGGCCGGAGATCGCGGAAGCGGTGAACCAGGCGCTGACCACCATGGACTATGCGCCGCCCTTCCAGTTCGGCCATCCCATGTCGTTCGAGGTCGCGCGCCGCATCGCCATGATCACGCCGGGCGACCTGAACCACGTCTTTTTCGCGAACTCCGGCTCCGAGGCGGTCGAGTCCGCCCTCAAGATCGCACTCAGCTATC
>CAZDBC010000686.1:477-1968 GCA_964503295.1 uncultured Kiloniellaceae bacterium
GGAGGGGCAGAGGATGCGCCTGGTCGGACGCGAGCGCGGCTACCACGGCGTCAATTTCGGCGGCCTGTCGGTCGCCGGGATGGTCAACAACAAGAAGGCCTTCGGGCTGGGCCTGCCCGGCGTGGTCCACCTTCGCCACACCCACCTGCCCGAGCACCGCTACAAAGTCGGCCAGCCGGAGACCGGGGCGGAGCTGGCCGACGATCTGCAGCGCTTCTGCGACCTGCATGGCGCCGACTCGATCGCCGCCGTCATCGTCGAGCCGATCGCCGGCTCGACCGGCTGCCTGGTGCCGCCGGTCGGCTACCTGCGTCGTCTGCGCGAGATCTGCGACAAGAACGGCATCCTGCTGATCTTTGACGAGGTCATCTGCGCCTTCGGCCGCACCGGAGAGCAGTTCGGCGCCGATGCCTTCGAGGTGGTGCCGGACATGATCACCATGGCCAAGGCCCTGACCAACGGCGTCGTGCCGATGGGCGCCGTGGCCTGCAGCGAAAAGATCTACGACACCATCACCGGTGCGGTGCCCGAGAGTCAGATCGAACTCTATCACGGCTACACCTACTCGGGCTGCCCCGTCGCCACGGCGGCGGCGCTGGCAACGCGCGACATCTTCGAGCAGGAGAAGCTGGTCGAACGCGCCGCCGCGCTCAGCCCGAAGTTCCTGGACGCCGTCGCCTCCCTCAAGGACGTGCCGGTCGTCACCGACACCCGCGGCTACGGGCTGCTGGCCGGCGTCGACCTCGCCCCTATGGAGGCGCCCGGGCAGCGCGGCATGGCGGTCATGCAGCAGCTCTACGACGCCGGTCTGATGGTCAAGCTGACCGGCGATTGCGTCTTGATCTCGCCGCCGCTGGTGGCCGAGGACAAGCACCTGGACGAGCTGTTCACGAAGCTGCGCGGGGTGCTGACCAAACACTGACGTCGCCGGCCGCGCGGCGGCGGCGGAGATCCAAGGCCCGGCCGGTTCTGGCCCAAGGCCTTTGCCATAAGTGTGATCTAACGAATTCGGTCAGCCGCCCTACTGAAGGCCGTGACGGAACCGTATTGTCGGTACGAAAACTAGCCCGCATTTCTCACAGCGCTCCGCTGACGGGTTTAACAGACGCACGTGAACGGTTCTGCGAGCGCGACCGATGGCGAGGGCGTGCCTGCCCTTGGCGCCGTGGGCGCTGTTTAGGCCGGAGGTGGTTCTGCGTGGTTGACGGGCGGGCGGAGCGGGCGCGGTCTGCGCGGATCAGCGGCACAATCGGGCGTGCGCTAGGGCGAACTCTTCGGCGTAAGGACAGGCCGAGGCCATGGCGATGCGGATGCGCCGGACGGTGATCCGGACCTGGGCGCCGATCTTCATCAGCTTCAGGCGGATCGTGCCGCAGGTGGCCTTCTGCAGCCGGGTGTGTGCGAGCGCGATCCGGCGCAGCGCGGCGAGCAGGACGTAGGCCATGGAGGCGAACCACAGGCGCAGCTGGTTGGCTTTCATCGTCGCCGCGC
>CAZDBC010000687.1:0-1963 GCA_964503295.1 uncultured Kiloniellaceae bacterium
GGGCGGGCGGCGCCGGCCGGCCCTACAGGCTGCTCGCCGAGTCGTTCGCGCGGGTCGGTCTCGACCGGAACGTGCGGGAGGCATTACCGCGGTCCCAAAATCCCTAGCGCGCGAACACAAGGCATCGAGGGCGCGGGCGATCGTCTCGACCCGCCCCGGTGATTCGCCCGCTCCGCCGACAACGACGCCGCTCCTGCCCGTTTCGCCGGCAGCTCCGAAGTCCCAAGGCGGAGAGGAACCGCGGTCGAAGTCGGGCGCGGAACGCCGGAGGCGAGCCGAGCCGGCGGTCTGTGTTGCAAAACGTCGGTAATTATATATAGATTCCGACGTTTCAAACCTTCGGTCACGGTCATGCCAACCAAGAAGGACGCGGCGATCGCGCTCGCCCGACAGGCCCGGATCATCCGGGCCCGGGATTTCGACCGCGCGGGCATCCCGACAAGCTATCTCGCGCGCCTGCGCGACGAGGGCATCCTGCTCCAGCTCGGCCGCGGCCTCTACCAGTATGCGGAGGCCGAGCTTTCGGCCAACCAGAGCCTTGCCGAGGCCAGCCTGCGCGTGCCGCACGGCGTGATCTCGCTGCTCTCCGCGCTGCGCTTCCACGGGCTCACCAGCCAGGCGCCGTCGGAGGTCTGGATCACCATCGGCCCCAAGGCGCGCACGCCGGCGCCCGGCTCGCCGCGGCTGCAGATCGTCCGCGCCTCGGGCGAGGCTCTCACGGCGGGAATCGAGCACCACGATATCGAGGGGGTCTCCGTGCCCATCTACGCGCCGGCGAAGACGGTCGCCGACTGCTTCAAGTATCGCAGCAAGGTCGGTCTCGACGTGGCGATCGAGGCGCTGCGCGACTGCTGGCGGCGGAAGCGGGCCAGTGCCGACGAGCTCTGGCGCTACGCCAAGATCTGCAGGGTCGCCAACGTCATGCGTCCCTATATGGAGTCGCTGGTATGAAACGGTCCCGCAACCTCCCGGCCTCCGTTCGCCAGCCCCTTACCAACCACGCTCGTGCGCACGGCGAGGATGTCGATCTCGTCCTGACCCGCTATGCGCTGGAACGCCTTCTCTACCGGCTGGGCGCCTCCGAGCATCGGCAGCGGTTCATTCTGAAAGGCGCGCTGCTCTTCATTTTCTGGGCGGGAGAGCCCTATCGCGCGACACGCGACCTCGACCTTCTCGGTTTCGGCGAACGCGACCTCGGGGGGCTCGCCGCAGTCTTTCGGGCGCTGTGCGAGATGGATATGGCGGAGGACGACGGCGTTGAGTTCATCGGCGGGTCCGTCCACGCGGAGCCGATGCGGGATGAGCAAGGCTACCCAGGCGCGCGCGTGCGCCTCGACGCGAAGCTCGCCGGCGCGCGCCTCTCGGTCCGGGTCGATATCGGCTTTGGCGATGCGGTGACGCCGATGGCGGAAGAGATCGAGTATCCGTCTCTGTTGGAATTTCCGGCGCCGCGCGTCCGCGCCTATCCAAAGGAAGCCGTCGTCGCAGAGTAGTACGAGGCGCTCGTCTCCCTCGGCATGCTGAACAGCCGGATGAAGGATTTCTACGACCTCTGGGTGCTCGCATCGTCGTTTCCGTTCGACGGGCGAAAGCTCGCCGCCGCGATCGGTGCCACCTTCGAACGGCGTGCTACGCCGTTGCCCGAAGCCGTTCCCGTAGGGCTTAGCGACGAGTTCGCGAGCGACCGCGGCAAGCAGCAGCAGTGGCAGGCGTTCCAGCACCGCGCACGACCGGCCCTGCCGCCTCCGGCACTCGCCGACGTCACAAGTTTAATCAGTCGTTTCCTGCTGCCGCCGACGAATGCGGTCCGCCTGGGTCGGCCATGGACGCAGCAGTGGCCAGAGGGCGGTCCCTGGCGCTCATAGCGGCCAGAAATCGCTTTCCCGCACGCGGGAGGTGACTTAGCCAGGCGGCGGAGCTGGCCCGTCAGCTCTATCGGGCGAGCCGCGGGGCGGGCGGCGCC
>CAZDBC010000688.1:0-1955 GCA_964503295.1 uncultured Kiloniellaceae bacterium
TGAACGGCATCTCGATGGCGCCCTGGCCGTAGAGCAGGAGCGCCGCGCTGCTGGCCACGAAACCGATCGCCGCGAAGACGCGCTGGCCCAACAGCAGCATGACGACCATGCCGGCGAACATCGTGATCGCGACGGCCTCGTTGCTCATGCGATCTCGCGCCCACGCGCCTTCGCGTAATCCTTGAAGAAAAGCGAGACCGCCTGCAGCAGCATGAGGACGATGCCGCACACCATGATGATTTTGATGGGAATCATCGACGGATTCCACATCGAGAATTGCCGCTCGTTGGTCTCGATGGCGTATTTCGCGCTGGAAATCGAACCGATCAGCAAGCAAACGAGATAAAACACCAGGAAGAAGCTGGTAAAAGCGTCCAGCCGTGCTTTACCTTTTTCGGAGAGACGGCTGTAGAGCAGATCCATGCGGACATGGTCGTCCAGTTGCAGCGAATAGGCGCCGCCGACGATGTAGTAGGCCGCCAGCATGAACTGCGCCATCTCCATGCCCCAGACGATCGGCATAACGAAGGCGTTGCGGCTGATGGCGTTCAACAGCAGGATCAGGATCATGGCAACGACGAGATACATCGTCACAAGGCCGATCTTGGCGGCGATCGCGTCGACATATTTGACGTAGAGCTTGACCGCCCTAGGCACGACGCACCCCCGCGGCGGCGACGCGCGCCGGAGCGCGCCGCCATGACGTCGCGACACGGCCACGGCGGACTTCCGCGACAGCGCCCATGCCTTCTCCCAGCTCGGCGAGCGTGCCCGATCGGGCAATCGCAGCGACGCTAAATGCGCTTTTCGGGCGTCGCAAGCGGGAAAGCAGGGCCCGAACCCTCATCGCGCTGCGCCGGTAGCGGGGCTCGCGCCGCGCCAGCCGAGGGCGCGCTCCAGCGCCGCGCGAAAGCGCGCGCGCCGCGCCGGGCCGGCGCCGTCGGGCGCGACCTGCGCGGCCGGCGCGGCGAGGTGATCGTCGTCGCGGCCGCCCGCGAGCTGGGCACAGCCCAGCGCGGTGAGCTCGTCAAAGGCCGGCACCTGCACCGGCCGGTCCAGCACGCTGGCGAGAAAGCGCCTGAAATAGCCGCTGCGCACCAGCCCGCCGTCGACGGAGACCGGGGCGTCGCCCGCGGCGTGGCGGCCCATCGCCGCCACCACGTCGGCGGTCAAGAGCGCCACCCCCTCGAGCACGGCCTGGGCGAGATCGCGCCCGTCGCTGGCCTGACGCATGCCGATCAGCAGCGCCCCGGCGCCGCGGTCCCAGTGCGGACAGCCGAGCCCGTCGAGCGCCGGCACGCAGGCGAGATCGCGGTCGATCGCCGGCGGCCGGTCGAAGGCGTCGAGCGCCCCCGGCTCGGCGACGAGGCCCAGGCGCAGCGCCCATTCCACCGCCGAGCCGGCGTTGTAGACGCCGCCGTCGAGGGCATGGACGCGCCGCGCGCCGATCTGCCAGGCCACGGTCGGCAAGAGCCCGGTCGCCGGCGCGCGCACCAGCTCCTCGCCGGTGACCGCGAGGACGAAGGCGCCGGTGCCGAAGGTGATCTTGAGATCGCCGGGCGCGCGGCAGCCGTGGCCGTAGAGCGCGGCCTGCTGGTCGACCACCGATGCCCGAACGGGCACGCCGCGCCAGGCCCCGAAGTCGTCGACCGTCGCCCGGATGGGCGGCAGCGTCTCGCGCGGCACGCCGAAGACACCGCAGAGTTCGTCGTCCCACTCGCCGGTGGCGAGGTTCATGAGCGAGGTGCGGCTGGCGGTGGTGATGTCGGTGGCGTCGACGCCGGTGAGGTGACGCAGGAAGAACGCGTCGGTGGTGCCGAGCCGCAGCTGCCGGCCGCGCGCGCTCGCCGCCAGCCGCTCGTAGAGCCAGGCCAGCTTCGTGGCCGAGAAATAGGGATCGAGCGGCAGGCCGGCGCGCTCCTCGGTCAGCGCCCCGACGCCCGCGGCCGCGAGCC
>CAZDBC010000689.1:0-1952 GCA_964503295.1 uncultured Kiloniellaceae bacterium
GATTCGCGCCCCCGTCGTCGGAGTCGATCGTCGGCCGGTCGCTCCCACGGACAGCCTGCCCGTGGCGCCGGGCATCAGCGCCGCGCCCCTGATCGCGCCGCAGGCGGTCGCTGCCGGGATGTCGGTGGACGGCGACGACCTGCCGGAGCCCGCGGCGACGGCCTCCGTGCCGGTCTCGGCGGAGACGACTCCCGCGCGCCAGACTCCTGATGAGGGGGCGGAGGCTGTCGAGAACTGGTTGCGCGACGTCTTTGGCGGCCTCTTCGAATAGCGATCGCGAAGCGGTCGTTCCCGCCACGCCCGCCGCCTTCGGCCGTTCCAGTCTCGCACCACCTTCCATCACTTTTGGCCATCACTTTCGGTCGAGAACGGCGGGCGACGAGCCGCCCGTCGAGCCGCCCGTCGAGCCCCCGTGCGCGTTGCCGCGCGGGCTGTTAGGCTCACCCCGCGTCTACTGGCTGCGACTGCAAGGGGGAGGGACGTGCGGGCCATGGCAGGACTGATTTTGCCCCATCGGGGGATCATGCCGAAAATCGCGGAAGACGCTTTCATCGCCGAGACGGCGGTCGTGATCGGTGACGTCGAGATCGGATCCGGGAGTTCCATCTGGTACGGTTGCGTGCTGCGGGGCGACGTCAACTCGATTCGGATCGGACGCGAGACCAATCTGCAGGATGGTACGATCGTGCACGTCAATCGCGACCCGGCCGGCGACTATCGTGAGACGGGCGGCGGCATGCCGACGGTCGTCGGCGACCGGGTCACGGTTGGCCATCTCGCGCTGCTGCATGCCTGCACGGTCGAGGATGAGGGCTTTGTCGGCATGCGCGCCGTGGTGATGGATCAGGCGGTCGTGGGCGCGCGGTCGATGCTTGCCGCCGGCGCCTTGCTGAGCCCGCGCAAGCAGATGCCGAGCGGCCAGCTCTGGGCCGGCAGTCCGGCACGCCACACCCGCGACCTGACCGGGAAAGAGCTGGACTTCATCCCCTGCTCGGCGGCCAACTACGCCCGTCTGGCGGCTGAGCACCGCGGGCGACAGGCCGGCTGACTGCCGCCCCTGTTGCGGAACCGGGCGCCGCTGTGGCGGCGAGGCAGGGGTCCGCCTGGGTCCTGGCTAGATCTCGATATCGTGCTGCTTGAGCAGGCTGTAGAGCGTTGGCCGGCTGGTGTCGAGCACGCGCGCCGCCTCGGAGATGTTGCCGTTGGCGATCGCCAGGGCCTCGCGCAGCGCCTTGCTTTCGGCTTCGAAACGGGCCTGCTTCAGCGTCTGGGGGCCGTTGGCCGCCTCCAGCTCGACGCCGAGCCGCAGGTCGCGGGCGGATATGGTCGAGGATTCGGCCGAGGCGACCGCCCGCTTGATGCAGTTCTGCAGTTCGCGGACGTTGCCGGGCCAGTCGTGGGAGAGGATGGCGGCCATCGCGGTCGGGCTCAGGCCCCGAACCGGGCGCCCCAGTTCCTGTGCGTATTCCCGGGCGAGCTGGTTGGCGATCAGGGCGGCGTCCTCGATGCGCTCGCGCAACGGCGGGATCTCGACCACGCCTTCGCTGATGCGATAATAGAGATCCTGCCGGAAGGACCCCTCCTTGATCTTCTCCTGGAGATCCTGATTGGTCGCAGAGACAACCCTGATGTCGACCGGGATGGCCTTATGGCCGCCGACCCGTTCGATCTTGCGCTCCTGCAGGAAGCGCAGCAGCTTGGCCTGAAGGGCGAGGGGCATGTCCCCGATCTCGTCGAGAAACAGCGTGCCCTTGTGGGCCAGCTCGACCTTGCCTGTCGTTGTCTTGATGGCGCCTGTGAAGGCGCCCTTCTCGTGCCCGAAGAACTCGCTTTCGAGCAGCTGCTCGGGAATGGCGGCGCAGTTGACCGGGACGAAAGGCCCCTCCGCGCGCGGGCTGAGCCGGTGCAGCGCCTGGGCCAGAAGTTCCTTTCCGGTGCCGCTTTCCCCGACG
>CAZDBC010000690.1:0-1947 GCA_964503295.1 uncultured Kiloniellaceae bacterium
CGAGCCACATGAGGAAGACGGTGCCGGCGGTCAGGCCGAGGGTCCCGCCGATCCAATAGATGTAGGAGTTGGCGTACTCGGCGAAGACGAGCCGGCCGTCCTGGCCCGGGGTGTTGAGGTACTTGAGCCAGAAGATGGCCTGGATCAGGCACAGGCCGACGGTGGCGTAGCGGGTGTATTCCTGGATCTTCTGCCGGCCGGCGGGGCCCTCCTTCTGCAGCTCCTTGAGCCGCTCGGAGACGGTCGTGAGCAACTGGAAGATGATCGCGGCGGAGATATAGGGCATGATGCCCAGGCCGAAGATCGTCGACTGCATCAGCGACCCGCCGGTGAAGATGCTCACGTAGGAGATCAGCGTGCCGACGCCGCCCTCCTTGGCGCTTTCGGCGAAGGCGGCCAGGGCCTCCTGGTTGACCGCCGGCAGCGGGATGAAGAACCCGATGCGGTAGATCACCAGCATGCCGATGGTGAACAGCAGCTTGTTGCGCAGCTCGCGGATGCGCCAGATATTGAGGAACGCTTGCCACATAAGGGGTACCGGAACTCGGGGGGTCGTGGTCGGCGGGTCAGGCGACGGTGGCGGAGCCGCCGGCGGCCTCGATGCGGGCCTTGGCCGACGCCGAGAACGCCGCCGCGGTCACCTGCAGCTTCTTGCCGGTCACGCCGGTGCCGAGGATCTTGACCGGGCGCTTGGCGTCGCGGAGCAGGCCGACCTTGACCAGCAGGTCGGGGTTGACCTCGGCGCCATCATCGAAGCGGGCGTCGATGGCGTTGAGGTTGACCACGGCGTAGGTCTTGCGGAACGCGGCGTTGGAAAAGCCCCGCTTGGGCACGCGTCGGAACAGGGGCATCTGGCCGCCCTCGTGCCCGGCGCGGTGCGAGTGGCCGGATCGCGACCCGGCGCCCTTGTGCCCGCGGCCGCAGGTCTTGCCGTGGCCCGAACCGGTGCCGCGCCCGACGCGCTTGCGTCGGCGGTGAGCGCCGGCCTTCTCGGTGATCTCGTGAATCATCATGGCGTTTTAGCCTCCGGGCCGCTGGGCCCGCTGTCGTGCTGTGGTTTCCGTTCGTGCGTGGGTTCGCTCACGAGCCGCCGGTGTCCTGGCCCGCGTCGGGCTTCGGTGCCGGCGCGGGCTGTGGGGACGGCTGAGCCGTCGCGGTGGCGGTGCTGCTCGTGGTGGTGCCGCTCGGGCTCGTGTCCGGCCCGCCGCCGCGTCCGCGGCCACCGCCGCCGCCGCGACCACGGCCCCCGCCGCCGCGACCGCGACCTCCGCCGCCGCGACCCTTGCCGACCACGTTGACCGGGGCCTCGGCCTTCTGGCCCCCGCTGCTCTTGGGCATGTACCGCTCGCCCTGCTCCAGCAGCTCGTCCACCACGCTCTTGTCGATCTCGATGCCGCGCAACGCCGCGATCTGACGCCGACGACGCAACCCCGTCAGCCCCTCGAACACCGCCTTGCACAGGTTCTTCTGGTTCGTCGACCCGTACGCCTTGGTCAGGCAGTCGTGCACGCCGACCATCTCCAGCACCGCGCGGACGGTCCCGCCGGCGATCACGCCGGTTCCCGGCGCCGCCGGCAGCAGCCGCACCTGCGAGGCGCCGAACCGCCCGGTGGTCGGGTGCGGCAGCGTGCCCTCCTTCAGCTCGACGTGGACGAGCTTCTTGCGCGCGTCCTTCTGGGCCTTCTCGATCGCCGCCGGCACGCCGGGCGCCTTGCCGTAGCCCAGGCCCACGCGCCCGCCACGGTCGCCGACAACGACCAGCGCCGCAAAACTGAAGCGCCGCCCGCCCTTGACCACCGCCGCGGTCCGGTAGATGCCGACCGTCGTCGATTCGAGTGATTCAGCTTCCGCGATCATTTCTGCCATGGTATTCGCCGCCTTAGAACTGGAGTCCGGCCTTGCGTGCCGCGTCGGCCAGTGCCTTGATTCTTCCGTGGTATCGGTATC
>CAZDBC010000691.1:0-1942 GCA_964503295.1 uncultured Kiloniellaceae bacterium
ATGTCACTGAGTATGCTCGCGCCGTCTCCAGAACAGTTGGAGAAGATGATGACCGCGCGAACAGCACTCCTCGGCAAGCCCCCCCTTGCAGTCTGGGGAGGACACCCTGCAGACCCGCAGAATCCCTGAACGCCAAGCGATCGGAGCAAGATGATGGCTGACGAGACCTCACTCAACCTCGACGAGCTCGACGAAGATCCACAGGCCGAGCCCGTCAAGAAGAGCCCGTCTGAAGACACGACAGACAATGCCAAGGCTCCGACGACGGCTCAGGATCTCCAGGCGGTCTACGACATACCCGTCCAGGTGTCGGCCGTCCTCGGCAAGGCCAGCCTGCAGGTCAACCACCTCCTCAAGCTGGGTCGTGGCGCCGTCGTCGAACTGGATCGGAAGGTCGGCGAGGCGATCGACATCTACGTGAACGACCGCCTCGTTGCACGAGGCGAGGTCGTCGTCGTCGAGGATCGGCTGGGCGTGACGATGACCGAGATCATCAAGATGGATCGCTCCTGACGAACCCGGCATTTGAAACTGGTCACGAGGTCAGCAAGGCAATGGCAAACATAACCACTGCCGCGCCGCAAGCCGGTGCGCCCGAAGCGGCGTCCCCGCCGCGCCGGGGGCGGCGGCTCGACCTAGCGACCCTGGTTGGCGCAATCGGCGCCTTCACGATGATCGGGCTCGCCATGATTCTCGGCGGTGCACCCGCGTCGTTCGTGAACCTGCCATCCCTGTTGCTCGTGGTCGGCGGAACCTTCCTGGTGACCACGATGTCCTTCTCGTTGACCGAGGTCGCGCGGGCTCAACGGGTCATGCTCCTGACGGCAGTCTACCACGACGAAAAGCCGAGCACGGCCGCGGCAAAGGTTCTCTACATGGCGACCATCGCCCGGCAACGCGGCAAGCTGGCTCTGCAGGGCATGCTTCGGGACATCGCCGCCAGCCGTTTCCTGACCGAGGCCATAGAGTTGGTCGTCGATGGCCTGCCGGCCGAAGAGATCGACCGGGTCCTGCGCCGCGAAGCCGATGCGACACACCGCCGCCACCTTCGCGCCGCCGCCGTTCTGCGCCGTGCCGGCGAGGTCTCGCCGGCCATGGGATTGATCGGAACCCTGGTCGGCCTGATCCAGATGCTCGGTCAACTCGACGACCCGTCCGCCATCGGGCCCGCCATGGCGATCGCCCTTCTCACGACGTTCTATGGCGCGGTGATGTCAAACATGATCTTCCTGCCGCTGGCCAGCAAGCTGGAACGCAATTCGCAGGCCGAGGCCATGGTTCACCAGATCTACTCGCTCGGCGCCGTCTCAATCAGCCGGCAGGAGAACCCGCGCCGGCTCGAGATGCTGATCAACACCATTCTTCCGCCTCACGAGCGGATCAACACCTTCGACTGACAGTTACTAACCGGAGAGCAGGAATGCGGCTTCTTATTGTTGGCAACCTGGACGGCCACATCGTCACCGCCGGCAAGCTGGCGCTGGACCGCGGGGCAAAGGTTGCTCATGCAAACGATATCGCGTCTGCCCTCGAGGCGCTACGGTCGGGCCAGGGCGCCGACCTTCTGATGGTGGACGTCGCCCTCGACATCGGCCGGCTCTCCTCGGCCCTGGCCATCGAACGAATCTCCGTGCCGATCGTCGCTTGCGGAATCGGAACCGAAACGCAGCGTGCAGTCGCGGCGATCAAGGCAGGCGCGAAGGAATACATTCCCTTGCCGCCGGACGCGGAGCTGATCGCGGCCGTCCTGTCGGCCGTTGCCGAGGAGACGTCGTCCCTGGTTTTTCGCGATCCGGCGATGGGGGGCGTTCTTCGGCTGGCCGAACAGATCGCTCCTTCCGATGCCAGCGTACTGATTACCGGTGAATCCGGAACCGGCAAGGAGGTCATGGCGCGCTACATCCATAGCAAGTCGAAGCGCGCAAAGGAGCAGTTCATCTCA
>CAZDBC010000692.1:0-1942 GCA_964503295.1 uncultured Kiloniellaceae bacterium
GACCCCAGCATGGCACATCGATGCCGCACGGGGGCCGTCCACCCCATCATCCCGAGTAGGCCGCACAGCGGCCGTATCGAGGGGCGAGAGCGACCGCTCCTCCAAACCGGCGTCACCGAGCCGACTTGCCCTCGCCCCTCGATACGCCCGCCACCGGGCGGGCTACTCGGGAAGAGGGCAATGGGCGATCGCGGCTGCGTCCGCCCCACATCTCCCCTTGCCCCGCCGCGCCAGCTACGCCGGCTCGCAATGATCGCCTCGGAGAGTGGCTTCATTGGCGCACAGGTATGAGGCCTCACCGCCCCAACGCGACCCGCCGATAACTCAGCGCCTCGGCCACATGCGGCCGGCGCACCGTCTCCGCACCGTCCAAATCCGCCAGCGTGCGCGCGACGCGCAGGACGCGGTGGTAGCCGCGCGCCGTCAGCTTGAGCCGCGCCGCAGCGTCGGTGAGGAGCTCGCGGCCCGGGGCGTCGGGGGCGGCGACGCGTTCGAGGAGGTCGCCGTCGGCCTGGGCGTTGGTGCGGATGCCCTCCGCCCCGAGTTCCCGGAAGCGCTCGCGCTGGACGGCGCGGGCGGCGGCGACGCGGGCGGCGACCTGGGCGCTGCCCTCGGCGGGCGGGGGCAGCGAGAGGTCGGCGGGGGAGACGGCGGGGACGTCGACATGGAGGTCGATGCGGTCGAACAGCGGGCCCGAGATGCGCGACTGGTAGTCCTGGGCGCAGCGCGGCGCGCGCGAGCAGGCGAGCGAGGCGTCGTCGAGATGGCCGCAGCGGCACGGGTTCATGGCCGCGACGAGCTGGACCCGCGCCGGGTAGGTGACGTGATGGTTGGCGCGGGCGACCACGGCCCGGCCGGTCTCGAGCGGCTGGCGCAGCGATTCGAGCGTACGGCGGTCGAACTCGGGCAGCTCGTCGAGGAACAGCACGCCGTGATGGGCGAGCGACACCTCGCCCGGCCGCGCGCGCATCCCGCCGCCGACCAGCGCCGGCAGCGAGGCCGAATGGTGCGGGTCGCGGAACGGGCGGGCGCGCGAGAGCCGGCCCTCGGTCAGCAGCCCGGCGACCGAGTGGACCATCGAGACCTCGAGCGCCTCGGCCGCGTCGAGCGGCGGCAGGATGCCGGGCAGGCGTGCGGCCAGCATCGATTTGCCGGAGCCGGGCGGGCCGATCATCAGCAGGTTGTGGCCGCCGGCGGCCGCGACCTCGAGCGCGCGCTTGGCGCTCTCCTGCCCCTTGATGTCGGCGAGGTCGGGATGGGCGGCTTCCGCATCCATCAGGCGCGGCTCGGGCGGCGCGAGCACCTGCGTGCCCTTGAAATGGTTGACCAGCGCGAGCAGCGAGGCGGGGGCGAGCACGTCGAGGTCGCCGGCCCAGGCGGCCTCGCCGCCGGTCGCCGCGGGGCAGATGATGCCGCGCTCCGTCTCGACCGCCTTGATCGCGGCGGGCAGCACCCCGGCGACCGGAGCGATGGTGCCGTCCAGCCCCAGCTCGCCCAGCGCGATATAGCGCTCGAGCTCCTCGCGCGGCAGCACGTCCATCGCCATCAGCAGGCCAATGGCGATGGGCAGGTCGAAATGGCTGCCCTCCTTGAGCACGTCGGCCGGCGCGAGGTTGACCGTGATGCGCTGGGGCGGCAGCGCCAGGCCCATGGCGCCCAGCGCCGCGCGCACCCGCTCGCGGCTCTCGGCCACCGCCTTGTCGGGCAGGCCGACCACCTGGAACTGGATGACGCCCGAGGAAATCTGCACCTGGACGTCGATGGGCAGCACCTCGATGCCCTGGAACGCCACCGTCGTGACCCGCGCGACCATCCCCGCTCCCCCCGCTACCGGCGGTCGCGATGGTACGGTGTCCGGCGCGCCGGCGCCAGTCTTTGTTCCCGTTTTGTCGCTAGCACACGATATGACCGGTTTATGTAGCACACGATCTGTCCGGATTTA
>CAZDBC010000693.1:0-1932 GCA_964503295.1 uncultured Kiloniellaceae bacterium
ACTTTTTGCGCGCATTGCGGAGAGTTCACGGGAACGGCCGCCGCCTAAGCGGCGCGCGATGGTTAACGATGCCGGGAGCCCGACTGCGCGGCCCGACGGGCCGGCAGCAGTCCACAGATGTGCATCGCGCGGGCCGGCGTCAAGAGCGCGCGCGGCGCTCTCAGCCGGCCCGGCGCGCGGCGAAGAAGTCGCGCAGCAGTTGCCCGCAGTCGCGCTCGCGCAGGCCGCCGATGACCTCCGGACGGTGATGACAAGTCGGCTGCTCGAAGACGCGCGCACCGTGGTCGACGCCGCCGCCCTTGGGATCGTAGGCGCCGAAGTAGAGCCGGCGCAGGCGGGCGAGCGCGATCGCCGCCGCGCACATGGCGCAGGGTTCGAGCGTCACGTAGAGATCGGCTTCCGGCAGGCGCTTGGCGCCGCGGCGGGCGGCGGCGGCGCGGATCGCGAGCAGCTCGGCGTGCGCGGTCGGGTCGTCGTCGGCCTCGACGCGGTTGTGCGCGGCGGCGAGCAGCACGCCGCTGCGCGCATCGACAAGCACGGCACCGACCGGCACCTCGCCGGCCTGCGCGGCCGCGCGCGCGAGCGCCAGCGCGAGCGCCATGGGGTCCTCGACGCGCCGGCCCAAGACGTGGCCCAACACGGCTTCGGTCATCTCTCGTCCTCGATCGGGGCGCGCGGAGCCTGACGCCCGCCCGGCATGCGGTCAAGCCGGCCGCGCCGCGGAAAGGCTTTGTCAGGCTCCGGCACGGTGCCTAAAGTCCGCGCCATGACGACATCGGGAACCACATCGGGACCAGGCGGCGACGGCCCGCTGGCCGGCGAGCGCGCAGCCAAAGTGATCGCGCGCGCCGGCGTCTGCTCGCGCCGCGACGCCGAGAAGCTGATCGCCGAGGGCCGGGTCACGCTCGACGGAGAGGTGCTCGCGAGCCCTGCGGTCAACGTCCCGCCGGGCGCCGACCTGCGCCTCGACGGCGCGCCGCTGCCCGCGCCGGAGCCGCCGCGCCTGTGGCGCTACCACAAGCCGCCGGGCGTGATCACCACGACGCGCGACCCCCAGGGCCGGCCGACCGTCTTCGACCGCCTGCCGGCGGGCTTGCCGCGCCTGCTCGCGGTCGGCCGGCTCGACCTCAACTCCGAGGGCCTCTTGCTGCTGACCAACGACGGCGCGCTCAAGCGCCGGCTCGAGCTGCCGGCGACCGGCTGGCTGCGTCACTACCGGGTGCGCGCCTTCGGCCGCGTCGATGCGGCGCGGCTGGCCGCGCTTCAGCGCGGCGTCACCATCGACGGAGTGCCCTACGGGCCGATCTTCGCGCGGCTGGAGCAGACGGAGACCGAGCGGCGCGACCGGTCGCCGGCCAACCGCTGGCTCAGCTTCACCCTGGCCGAGGGCCGCAACCGCGAGGTGCGCCGGGTCTGCGAACACCTGGGCCTGAAGGTCAACCGGCTGATCCGCGTCGGCTACGGTCCCTTCCGCCTGGAGAAGCTGCCGCCCGGCGAGCTGGTGGAGGTGCCGCGCAAGCTGCTGCGCGAACAGCTCGGCCTGGGCGGCGACAAGGGCAAGGCGCCCGGCGCCGGCTTCGCCAAGGCCAAGCCGCGGCCGAACCGCCCCCTGTCGCGCAAGCGGGCAGCGCGCCGGCGCGAAGAGCGCCTGGGCGTGAACCGGGTCGCCGAGGCCGCGCGCGGCGAGCGCGCGAATCCGGCGCACACGACCGCCAAGGGGACGCCGTCGCGGCGCGGCGCAAAGTCGCCCGGGCAAGGCGCCAAGACGGCGCCTGCGCAGCGGCCGACGGCCAAGGACAAGGGCTCCGGCGCCGCGTCGAACGCGGCCCGGCCCGCCGGCGGCAAGGCGCCGGGCCGAAAGCGCCGGCCGGCGAAGGCTGCCACGCCGCAGGGTCCGACGAACACGACTCGGGCGGCGAAGGCTGAGGGCGC
>CAZDBC010000694.1:0-1931 GCA_964503295.1 uncultured Kiloniellaceae bacterium
CCACGGAATGGGGGGCCGTTGCGGCCGCATTCGCGTCGGCGGCAGTGCGTCTTGTGCGCTGGTTTGGCTGCTTCGCTCTCGGCGTCGCTGGCAATCAGCTGATCAGCAGCTCGAGCCTCCAGGTCATCGTCTTCGTACGACGCAGAATCCGGAGCTGCACCAATCTCGGGAGCGCCTGTACAGCTCAGCCGCCCGCGAAAAGCGGCAGCCGGGCTGGGCGTTCACTCCTCGGCGAGGCCGTCCTGCTCTCGACGTGGTCTCTCTGCGGCACCCTCTGCGGCCGGCAGCAGGTGCCGCGGTGTGAAGGCGAAGCTCGCAATCAGCGTCGGGATGACCGCGCTGGCGATGACCACGGCCACCAGGAAGGAGTACTGCTGGCGGCTAACGATGCCGTGGCTGAGGCCGTACAGGGACGAGATGGTCCCGAAGGTGAGACCGGTGGACATCATCAACGTGTAGTACCAGCGCTCGTTGCGCTCCTGACGAAAGCGCGCGACAACAGGGAAGAGCCCGAAGACCTTGCTCGCCGACTTCGCGCCGAAGAGAAGCAGGAAGATGAGCGGCGTGGCAGCCACGGCCGGCAGAGACACCAGCGCGCCGGCGCGCAGAAAGTAGAACGGCGTCAGGAAGCCGATGGTCAGTGTTCGCATGCGGCGGACCCAGTGGTCGTCATCGGCCGCGGCGCCAGCCAGGACCATGCCCGCGATGTAGGCCGGCAGCACCGCCTCGCTGCCGGACCACAGCGCCAGGGCGCCGAGGCCGAAGAGTACCGCGAGGACCCACTTGGTGCGGATCGCTGCGGTCCGATAGGCGTAGCGGCGCGTGAGACCTGCCGTCAAACGCGGCAGCAGCACGATCACCACCGCGCTGACCACGATGAACACCACCGTGCGCTGCGTGAACGGCGCGAAAATCAGGCCCAGTGCGAGGACCGTGCCCAGGTCGTTGACGAAGCAGGCGCCGAGAATCCCCTTGCCGAACTCGGTGCGGTTGAAGCCGGTCTCGAGCATCACCGCGTAGACCACCGCCATGGAGGTCGTGGACAGGGCGACCCCGGCCAGCCAGCTCGCCGCCGGGTCCCAGCCGAGCACGAAGCGGGCCACGGCAGCGCAGCCGAGGAACGGTGCCACGAAGCCGACGGCGCCGACGACGAGCACCTCCTTCGCCTTGGACTTGAGCACCGCCGGCTCGAGCTCGGCGCCGGCGAGGAATGTGAGCAGCACCGCGCCGGCGCCGGCGAGGAAGCGCAGCCAGTCCTCGTCGGCGCCGAGCACTCCAGGCGTGAGCCAGCGCTCGCAGACGAAGCCGGCCGCCATGCCGACGCAGATCTCGGTCAGCGCCATGGAGACCTTGAGACGGTTGGCGAGGATGGTCGAGAGGATCGCGAGGGCGAGCCAGATCGCGGCAAGGGCGTACATTTCGGTCACGGCTGTCACCTCCTGGCCCCGACTCCCTGGGGGCGGTCTGCCAGGAGTCATCAGCCCGTGACGGGCGGTTGGAGGGGGACTCCATCCCCTGCCGCGGCGGCTTCCATGGCCGCCAACGCGGTTGCCAAGAGTAGCACGGACGAGAGCTGCTCACGCAATCTGGGAAGCCGGACGGCGTAGAGGGGCCACGAGCCCGTCACGGCCGACAGCGGCGCCATCGTGAGGGGTGTCTCGGCACCAGGCCCATGGGCGTGTCGTGCCGCACCTTCAGATCGCCGTCCCCACCGCCCAGCCGGCTACCACCGCCGCGAAGACCAGCGCGGTCAGCAGCATTGGCAGGGCCAGCCGGGCTTCGCAGCCCGGGTCGGCGAGCCCTGCCTCTCGCAAGGCGAAGCCGGCAGCGACGACGATTCCCAGGACGCCGATTCCCGCGACCCACGGCATGGCAAGGAGCGGCCCGGGCGCCTCCAGTGTGCCGCCGGCGATGGCGGCCGCGGTGACGGC
>CAZDBC010000695.1:0-1931 GCA_964503295.1 uncultured Kiloniellaceae bacterium
TCAATGCGCCCATCGCGGGCACCTTCTTCGCGCTCGAGGTCGTGGTCGGACACTACGCCCTGACCGCCTTTGCCCCGATCGTGATCGCTTCCGTGGTCGGCACCATCGTCAGCCGCATGGCCTACGGAAATTTTCCCGCCTTCGTCGTTCCGGAAGACTGGTTCATCGCCTCTTTTTGGGAGTTTCCCGCCTTTGCGCTGCTGGGGGTCGTCTCGGCCCTGGCGGCGGTGCTCTTCATGCACGCGATCTTTTTCACCGCGGATACGGTCGAGCGCTTTCGCGTGCCGCGCTGGATCCAGCCGGCCCTCGGCGGTCTTCTGGTCGGACTGATCGCCCTGCAGTTTCCCGAGGTTCTGGGGGTCGGCTACGAATCGACCGACGCCGCCCTGGCGGCCAGCTATCCCCTCTGGCTGCTGCTCGCGCTCACCGTGGCCAAGACGGCGGCGACGGGCATCAGCCTCGGCTGCGGTTTTCCTGGCGGGGTCTTCTCGCCGTCGCTGTTCATCGGCGCCATGGTCGGCGGCGCTTTCGGGATCATCGCGACCAGCGCCTTTCCCCATCTTTCCTCAGGCTACAGCGCCTATACGCTGATCGGCATGGGCGCCGTCGCCGGCGCGGTGCTCGGCGCGCCGATCTCGACGAGCCTCATGATGTTCGAGCTGACCAACGACTACACCTTCATGATCGCCCTGATGATCGCCGTCGCGATCGCCAGCCTGATCACCCAGCAGACGGTGGGCCGCTCGTTCTTCACCTGGCAGCTTGCGCGGCGCAACATCTCGATCAAGGGCGGCCAGGAAATCGGCCTGCTGCGCAGCATTCACGTCGAATCCCTGCTCGACCAGACCTTCGCCACCATCGCCCCCGACGCCCCCCTGCGCGAGGTGCGCGAGCAGCTCCAGGAGGCGCCCTGGGGCGAGCTCTTCGTCGTCAACGGCGACGGACGGCTGGTCGGCACGATCATATTCTCCGATCTTCACGAAGCGGCCTTCGACACCAGCCACGACGCCGAGTGGTCGGCAGAGGACGTCATGCGCAAGCGTCCCGCGGCCCTTCAGGCCGGCGACAATCTGGAGCGGGCGGTCGAGATCTACGGCGCATCCGGCGAGGTTCACCTGCCGGTGGTGGACGACAAGAAGTCCATGCGCCTGCTCGGCATCGCGCACGAGCACGACGTCGTGCTCGCCTACCATCGCGCGCTCAACCAGGTCCGCGCCGAGGAGCGCGGCGAGGCGTGACGCCGGGTGCCGGCTAATAGGTCGGCGAGAGTCTGAGATAACGGTAGCGGTCGCCCGATTTGACCGACAGCTCCACGGTCCGGCCCGGCCGCGCGACGGTCAGCGGCACCTCCGTCCCGGCCTCGCCCAGGCTCCAGACCTTGCGGTAGAAGTCCGCCAGGCCTTCGACCGGCTGGCGGTCGACGGAGACGATCATGTCGTTGGGTTGCACACCGGCCTGCGCGGCCGGTCCCTCGGGCGCCACCCGACCGACCAGAAGATAGCCGCGCACCTCCTGGGCGTAGACGCCGAGCCAGGGCTTGGCCGGCCCCTGGGCCCGGCCGAAGCGGCGCAGGTCGTCCAGGATGGGCCGAAGGGCATTGATCGGGACGAACATGTTCCCGGGCGCGGCCTCTCCGTCCCCCGCCGCATCGCCGACGACCAGCGACCCGATGCCGAGCAGCGAGCCGGTTGGCCCGATCAGCGCCGCGCCGCCGAAGCCGCTGAACGGCGGCGTCGTAAAGATCGCATCCGGCAGCAGGTACTCCCAATAGCCGGCGAACTCGCGCCGCGACGCCACCTTGGCCGGAAGCAGGCCTTCGAGGCCCGCCACCAGGACTTCGCTGCTGGATTCGAGGGCATCGGAATCGCCGAGCGTGATCGCCGGACGGTCGAGATCGATCAGACTGCGCACCAGCCCAAAGCCGGTGTCGT
>CAZDBC010000696.1:0-1918 GCA_964503295.1 uncultured Kiloniellaceae bacterium
CATGAGCGAGACCCGGCGACCCCCAGCAACCACCCAGGCGACTGCCCAGGCGGCCGAGCCCGAGATCGTCACCTTCGGCTGCCGGCTCAATGCCTACGAGTCCGAGGTGATGCGCGCGCACGCCCGCGACGCCGGGCTCGGCGCGACCGTCATCGTCAACACCTGCGCGGTCACCGCCGAGGCCGAGCGCCAGGCGCGCCAGGCGATCCGCAAGGCCCGGCGCGAACGTCCCGACGCGCGCATCGTCGTGACCGGCTGCGCCGTCCAGATCGATCCCCGGCGCTATGCCGCCATGGCCGAGGTCGACCGGGTGCTGGGCAACGCCGAGAAGCTGCGCGCCGAGAGCTTCCGCGCGCTGGCGAAGGCAACGGAAGAGACGCCGCGCGTCCAGGTCGGCGACATCATGGCGGTGCGCGCAACCGCGCCGCACCTGATCGAGGGCTTCGCCGAGAAGACCCGCGCCTTCGTCCAGGTGCAGCAGGGCTGCGACCACCGCTGCACCTTCTGCGTGATTCCCTTCGGCCGCGGCAACAGCCGCTCGGTGCCGCTCGGCGCGGTGGTCGAGCAGGTCCGCCGGCTGGCCGCGCAAGGGGTCGCCGAGGTCGTGCTGACCGGGGTCGACGTCACCTCCTACGGCGCCGACCTGCCGGGCCGGCCGAGCCTGGGGCAGATGATGCGCCGCCTGCTCGCGCTGGTGCCCGAACTGCCGCGCCTGCGCCTGTCTTCGATCGACGCGGTCGAGCTCGACGACGACATCTTCCGGCTGTTGGCCGAGGAGCCGCGCTTCATGCCGCACCTGCACCTCAGCCTGCAGTCCGGCGACGACCTGATCCTCAAGCGCATGAAGCGCCGCCACGGCCGCGCCGACGCGCTTCGCTTGTGCGAGCGCGCGCGCGCGGCCCGGCCCGACGTCGTCTTCGGCGCCGACCTGATCGCCGGCTTCCCGACCGAGACCGAGGCCATGTTCGAGAACAGCCTGAAGCTGGTCGAGGACTGCGGCCTGACCTACCTGCACGTCTTCCCCTATTCGGCCCGGCCGGGCACGCCGGCCGCGCGCATGCCGCAGGTGCCGGTTTCGGTCCGCAAGGCACGCGCGGCATGCCTGCGCGCCGCCGGCGAGGCGGCACTGGCACGCTTTCTGGCCGGCCGGGTCGGCAGCCGGGCCGAGGTCCTGATCGAGCGGCCGGGCCTCGGGCGCAGCGAGCATTTCGCGCCGGTCGCGACCGATGCGGCCGCGCCGGTAGGCACGGTCGTGCCCCTTCGCCTGGTCGCGGTGGACAACGGGCACCTGGTCGGCCGGCGCGACGGCGCCTGCGCGGCATGAGCCAGGGCGCGGCCGAAGAGGGCGCCGGCAAGGGCGGCTGGTTCTCCCGCCTCAAGGCCGGCCTGACCCGCTCGTCGAGCCGCCTCGGCGAAGGCATCGCCGGCATCTTCACCAAGCGCAAGCTCGACGACGCCGCCCTGGAGGAGCTCGAGGAACTGCTGATCCGCGCCGATCTGGGCGTGGCCACCGCCGCCCGGCTGACCGCCAATCTGGCCAAGACCCGCTTCAACAAGGAGGTCTCGCCCGAGGAGGTACGCAGCGCCCTGGCCGAGGACATCGCCGGCATCCTGGAGCCGGTCGCCCGCCCGCTCGACGTCGCGGCCGCCGGCCCGCCCTTCGTCGTGCTGGTGGTCGGGGTCAACGGCTCCGGCAAGACCACCACCATCGGCAAGCTGGCCAGCTTCCACCGCGGTCAGGGGCGCAAGGTCATGCTCGCCGCCGGCGACACCTTCCGCGCCGCGGCCATCGAGCAGCTCCAGATCTGGGGGGAGCGGGCCGGCTGCCCGGTGGTCGCGCGCCAGACCGGCGCCGATGCCGCCGGCCTCGCCTACGAGGCGGTCGAGCGGGCCGTCGCCGAGGGCCAGGATTTGCTGC
>CAZDBC010000697.1:0-527 GCA_964503295.1 uncultured Kiloniellaceae bacterium
GTTCTTCCAGCCGAGCTCGATCCCCTTCTTGATCTTCGGGACCGCGGTCGGGGGCGTGCTGGCGGCCTTCACCTTCGCGATCAGCGCGGTGTCGATCCCGATGCTGCTCGACCGGACCGAGTCCAACGTCATGGAGGCGATCGCGACGAGTTTCCGTGCCGTCCTCGCGAACCCGAAGGCGATGGCGCTGTGGGGGCTCTTGATCGTCCTCTTCACCGCGGCCGGGTTGGCGACCCTCTATCTGGGCCTGATCGTGGTGCTGCCGCTGATCGGCCATGCCACCTGGCACGCCTATAAGGATCTCGTGCAGTATCCCGAAGGCGCGTCCGAGGCGGCGGCGATTTAGGGTTCGAGAGGGGAGCGCGAGCGATGGGGCCTTGGATCTTCGGCACCGCGATGGGTGTGCTGAGCTTGGTGGGGCTGTTCATGGCGAGCTACGCCACCGACGGCGTCTTCTACGGCACCGGGCTCGGCCTCTTCCTGTTCGGCGTGCTGGTCATCGGCTGGTTGATCCGCCGCGGCACCAA
>CAZDBC010000697.1:537-1914 GCA_964503295.1 uncultured Kiloniellaceae bacterium
GAGGTTTGAGCCGTGGCCGGAAAAGAAGCGGGCGCCCGGTGGGCGCCCGTCGAAGTCGGGTGGACGAGTCGCCGTCGCGCGGAAGCGGAACCGACGACACGGTTGCGCCTTAGCGCGTCGGCGTGACGCTATCGTGACAGCGTCGGCGGTCGCGACGCGGCGTTGTTCACCGCTTCGAGGTGAATGTTGGGCGGGCCCGCCCCGTCGGCCGTGAAGGTGAGGCGATAGATCCGCCTCTGGCCGCAGGCGGCCACGGTCCACCGCTCGACGCTGCGGTGCGCCGCGGCGGCGACCACGGCGGTGTCGACGACTTCGCGCTCGCGGCAGCGGTCGTCGGCGGCCCGGGCGAGCACGGCGAGGGTGGCGGCCGCTTGCACCGCCGCCGGCTGGCGGGTCTCGCCCGGCAGCAGCACGGTGACCGCCAAGCGGCCGTCCGGTCCCGGGTCGAGCCGCAGGGTCCACGCCCCCGCGGCCGCACAATCGCCGGCCCGCCAGCGCTCGATCCAGGTCGCGGGCGCGCCCGGCCAGCTCTCGACGAACCGCCAGACGCAGGCCGGAGCGGCGTCGCTCAAGAGCGCGGCGACCTCTGCGGGCGCCAGGCGGGGTGGTGCGGCCGCGGCGCCGCCGGTCAGCGCGAGGAACAGGGCGAGGGTGAGGGGACGTGGCGACAGCGGGAACCTAGCGCGAGCGCAAGCGGTGACACGCTCAAGACCCGATGACACGGCTGCTCTGCGGCCGCAACGCCTTGTCAACCGGCCGGTGGTCGGGCTTGATCCGGATCCGGAAATGGCGCTGGCACGACGATCTCGCCGGCAGCGTAGAGGAAGCTCGATGATCGTGTTCGCCCGTTTCTTCCGCGCCAAGGGGCTCGCCTTGCTGTTGATGCTCGTCGCCGCGCCGGCGTTCGGGCTCGAGCCGAGCGAGGCCCGCCAGTTCGTCGCGTCGATGGCCGAACGCGCGACCACCGTCCTTTCCAGCGAGCGCTCGCTCGCCGACCGTCGCGCCGAGCTGCAGCGGATCCTGCGCACCGGGTTCGACCTCGACTATATCGGCCGGCTCGTGCTCGGTCCGAAATACCGCACCCTTTCCGAGCAACAGCGGGCGGCCTACGACGAGGCCTTCGAGGACTACGTGCTGGAGACCTATTCGCGCCGCATCGACGAGTACGGCGGCCAGGAGATCGAGATCACCGGCGCCGCGCCGGCGGGCTCGCGCGACGTCAAGGTCACGAGCCGGATCACCGGGATCGATCAGAGTGAGCCGGTCCAGGTCACCTGGCGGGTGCGCGAGCGCGAGACGGGGCCGAAGATCATCGACGTCGAGATCGAGGGCGTCAGCATGGCGATCTCCCAGCGCAGCGAGTTCGCCTCGGTGGTC
>CAZDBC010000698.1:0-1913 GCA_964503295.1 uncultured Kiloniellaceae bacterium
GAGGAGTGGATTTCCGACAAGACCCGCTACGCCTGCGACGGACTGCGCCGGCAGCGCATCGACCGGCCCTACGTCCGGCGCGACGGCAAGCTGCGCCCGGCGCGCTGGGACGAGGCCTTCGAAGCGATTGCCGCGGCGCTCAAGCCGCTTGCCGGCGAAGAGATCGCCGCACTGACCGGCGACCTCTGCGATGCCGAGTCGATGATGGCGCTGAAGGATCTGATGGGCGGGCTCGGCGCGCCGAACCTGGACTGCCGGCAGGACGGGGCGCGTCTTTCGGGCACCTGCCGCGCGGGCTATCTGTTCAACACGACGATTGCCGGTATCGAAAAGGCCGACGCCGCGCTGCTCGTCGGAACCAACCCGCGCCGGGAAGCGGCCATGATCAATGCGCGGCTGCGCAAGCGCTTCCTCATGGGCGGCTTTGCCGTCGGCCTGATCGGCCAGCCGGTCGACCTGACCTACGAGTCCGCCTATCTCGGTGCGGGTCCGGACAGTCTGCGCGAACTGGCCGAAGGGCGCGGCGCCTTCGCCAGCGTTCTCGACCGGGCCGAGCGGCCCATGATCGTGGTCGGGATGGGTGCTCTGACCAGGCCCGACGGCGGCGCGATCCTGGCACTCGCGCGCCAGCTCGCCGAACGCTACGGCATGATCCAGGACGACTGGAACGGCTTCAACGTTCTCCATACGGCGGCCGCCAGGGTCGGGGCGCTCGATCTCGGGTTCCTGCCCGGTCCCGGCGGGCTCGATCGCGATGGCATCCTGGAGGCTGCGGCGAAGGGTCGGATCAAGGCGGTCTACCTCCTCGGCGCCGACGAACTGCCCATGGAGCGCCTGGGCGAGGCCTTCGTCATCTACCAGGGACACCACGGCGATGCGGGTGCGCACCGCGCCGACGTGGTGTTGCCCGGCGCGGCCTACACCGAAAAGAACGGCACCTACGTCAACACGGAAGGTCGTGTCCAGCTCGGCCGGCTCGCCCATTTCCCGCTCGGCGAGGCGCGCGAGGACTGGACCATCATTCGCGCGCTGTCGGAGGCGGTCGGCGGTCCGCTGCCGTACGACAATCTCGGCGAGTTGCGCCAGCGGATCATCCAGGAGAACGGCGTCTTCGCCGAGGTCGATCAGGTCGCGCCGTCGCCCTGGGGCGATTTCGGCGCGCCAGGCGAAGTCTCGAGCGCGCCCTTCACGCTGCCGATCGCCAACTTCTATATGACTGACCCCATCAGCCGCGCCTCCGAGACCATGGCGCAATGCACCGAGGCCTTCGTGCTCAACAGGGAAAAGGCGACCGGCACCGATGGATGAGTTCTGGACCAGCTACGCCCTGCCGGGAGCGATAATGGTCGGTCAGGTGCTCCTGATCGTCGTGCCGCTCTTGCTGGCGGTCGCCTATCTCACCTATGCCGAACGCAAGGTGATCGCGGCGATGCAGCTGCGCAGGGGGCCCAACGTCGTCGGGCCCTTCGGCCTGCTGCAGCCGATCGCCGATGCCGTCAAGCTGCTGTTCAAGGAGACGATTCTGCCGGCCGGCGCGAACAAGGTCGTGTTCGTGCTGGCGCCCATGATCACCTTCGTTCTGAGCCTGATCGCCTGGGCCGTGATCCCCTTCGACGCCGGCATGGTGCTGGCCGACATCAACGTCGGGATCCTCTATCTTTTCGCGATCTCCTCGCTCGGCGTCTACGGCATCATCATGGCCGGCTGGGCCTCGAACTCGAAGTATCCCTTCCTGGGCGCGCTGCGTTCCGCGGCGCAGATGGTCTCCTACGAAGTCTCGATGGGATTCGTCATCATCACCGTGCTGTTGTGCGTCGGTTCGCTCAACCTGACCGATATCGTGCTCGCCCAGCAGGATCTGTGGTTTGCGATTCCGCTGCTTCCCATGTTCGTCGTGTTCTTCATTTCGACGC
>CAZDBC010000699.1:0-1911 GCA_964503295.1 uncultured Kiloniellaceae bacterium
GAAGGTCGGTCGAAGACTGGCGGAGCTGAAGCGTTACTTCGCTGCCGACGGGAAGGCTGGCCGTGGTCCTGACCGGCAGCAGACCCTGGTCGGTGCGGAGCAGGTACCGGCCATGGTCGTCGCGGCCGACGATCTCTCCGCGCAGGATGGTGCCCTGGCCGAGCTTCAGGAATGCAGGCGGCGGGTCGCTTACCGTACCTTGGATGGCGGGGTTCGCACCCGCGCTCAGTGGGCGGTCGGCGAGGATCTTAGACGTTGTCAGGTCCGTCATGACGCACCTCCGTTGACCTGACGCCGTCCTACCGTCGTGCGGACTGTCCGTCGGCAGCGATCATCCGCGCCAGAGCTTCGACGTCGTGCGAGGCTTCGCTCGAGGGATGACGCTGCAGCAGGGAGCTCTGATTCCGGATCGCATCCTTGACCCTGGCGTCGTAACGCACGATTCCCGCAAGCGGAGGCGTGATCTTGAGAAAGGAGTCGCATGCCTTGCGAAGCGTTGCGTAAGTACGCTCGCCGTCGCGCTGGGAGCTGGCCATGTTCACGACGATGCTCAGGGGCGCGGCTCGCTCGTCGAGCGCGCAGAGCTTGATGAAGGCGTAGGCGTCGGTGAGAGATGTCGGCTCGTCGGTGGCGACCACGAGACATTTGCCGGCGAGGCCGGCCAGCCTGCGCACGGTCCGCTCGACGCCGGCGCCGAGATCGATCACGACGCGGTCGTAGCGCCGGGAGATCGCTTGCAGACTGTTCGACAGCGCAGCCAGCTGGCCCGGTCCGAGCTGCGCCAGCGCCCCGGACCCGGATCGACCGGCGATGATGTCGAACCCGCCGTCGTGATAGCGGCTTGCGACCTCGTCGAGATCATAGCGGCCGGCCAGCAGCCCGCCGATATCTCGGTGCGGCGCCAGGCCGAGTTGGACGTCGACATTGGCAAGGCCCAGGTCGCCGTCGAACAGGACCGTCGAGTGCCCTAGTCTGGCGAGGGCATGGCTCAGGGCGATCGACAGCCAGGTCTTGCCGACACCGCCCTTGCCGGAAGCAATTGCGATCATGTTGCGGCACGCCCGACGCTGCCGGTCTACCGAATGATCCAGGCGGGTGGCTTCCATGTTCATGGCTGTCCTGACAGGGGTTGAAGCGAGGCATCATCCTCCGGCAGCAGGAGCCGGGCGAGAGATACCGGATTGATCGGCAGCAGTCCGCCGGCGATGTGCGGTGAGAGACCTGCCGCCATCAGGCGAAGATCGGCTGCCCTGGCGGCGCTCAAGATGCCGCCCAGTCGCCGCGCGCTGTCGAGGCGCGTGGCGACCAGGTTGCGCGCTCCGATCTCGCTGAATGCCAGGGCCGATTCGGCAGCCTCGACGACATCGCCACCCGCCGCCAGGACAAGGGCCATTGACGCGTTGGTGGCTTCGCGGGCTTCCTTGAGCAGTGCAAGTCCATCCGGGAGCAGGGGATTGACTCCCATGGTGTCGATCACGGTAAGGACGTCTGCCGGCTGATCGGCAAGGGCAAGCTGAAGGCCTTCCGCATCATCCGCCTGGTCAATGCTGATACCGAGCGCCTTGCCGAAGGCGGTCACTTGGGCCAGGCCTCCGGCCTTGCCGGCATCCATCGTGATCAGGCTGGCGCAAGTGGAGCGCTCGCGCAGCCGGGCGCAGAGCTTTGCGGCGGTAGCCGTCTTTCCTGCGCCGGACAGCCCGACGAGCATGACCGGGCCATCGGCCGGCCGGGTCGGAATTTCAGCAAAGCCGAATTCGCTGTCGAGAGCACCGGCCAATGCGATCTCCCAGTCCTCCGCGGGTGTGGCGGCGGCAGTGCTCATGAGGCGATCGATCAGCCGTGGCGGCAGACGGTGAAACTCGAGGGCGGCGGCCAACTCGTCTACCGTGTTGTCCAGCCCCGCGGTGCAGC
>CAZDBC010000700.1:0-1891 GCA_964503295.1 uncultured Kiloniellaceae bacterium
CAGGGCGGCCGGCGCCGCGCCTATTCGGCCGCCTGGGTGGAGCCGAGCTGGTCGGCGCGCCGGTCGACCATCAACACCGCGTCGCCGTCCAGCACCACCTGGTCGCCGACGGTGCACACGGTGTCGAACAGGATGCGGCGCTTCTCGGGCACGATCTCCCGGACCGTGACCCGCGCGGACACGGTGTCGCCGATCTTGACCGGCGCGCGGAACTTCAGGTTCTGGCTGAGGTAGATGCAGCCCGGCCCGGGCAGGCGGGTGCCGAACACGGTCGAGATCAGGCTGGCCGACAGCATGCCGTGGGCGATGCGGCCCTTGAACATGGTCTTGCCGGCGAAGACCTCGTCCATGTGGACCGGGTTGGTGTCGCCGGAGATGCCGGCGAACATGACCACGTCGGCCTCGGTCACCGTCTTGGCGTAGACCGCGGTCATGCCGACCTCAAGGTCCTCGAGATAGTATCCGTGGGTATCCTGCATCGCCATCACGTCCCGGCCCAAGGCGGCCCCGGCCTCTCTTCGTTTTTTGCACTGCGAAAAAGCTACCCCATGGGAAGGGATCGGGCAAACCCTTCTGCTGCAGGCTGATCCGGAAGGCTAGTTGCGAAAAGCTAAGAAAGCCTTTTCGCAATGCAGCAGGGAACCTGCCGGCGCCGCGGCCGGCGGCCTCGCTTGCCTACAAACGCAAAAGCGCTGGCCGCCGCGCGGACGGGCCGTCACAATGACCGCCGGCCCGCGGGAACGGAAGAACCCGCGCCGGACAGAAAGTGCCCAAGCTGTAAACCAAGGGGAGGACGAGGGCTGATGACTCTTTCGATGACACGACGCCTGCTGCTGACGGCCGCGGCGGCCGCGGTTCTGGCCGGCGGCGCGATGGCGCCTGCGGAGACCCGGGCCCAGGAGAATCGCAACTACATACTGGCGACGGCGACCACCGGCGGCACCTACTATCCCGTCGGCGTGGCGCTCGCCACCCTGACCAAGGTCAAGCTGGAGCCTAAGCAGAAGATCTCGATGTCGGCGATCTCCTCGGCCGGGTCCGGCGAGAACGTCAAGCTGCTGCGCGAGGACGAGGCGCAGTTTGCGATTCTGCAGGGCCTGTTCGGTGCCTGGGCCTGGAACGGCACCGGCGCGGTCTCGGAGTCGGGGCCGCAAGAGCACCTGCGCTCAGTCACCATGCTGTGGCAGAACGTCGAGCACTTCGTGATCGACGCCGAACACGTCGAGACCGGCACGGTGTCCGACCTCGACAAGCTTAAGGGCCTGCCCTTTTCGATCGGCGCGCGCAACTCGGGCACCGAGGGCTCGGGCCGGCACATTCTGGGCGGCCTCGGCTACAATCCGGACGAGCACTTCGACGTCGTCTACATGGGCTACTCGCCGAGCGCCGAGGCGCTGCAGAACGGCACCATCGAGGGCATGAACACGCCTGCCGGCCCGCCGGTCGGCGCCGTGACCCAGGCCGCTGCCGCGCTCGGCGACCAGATCCGGGTGCTCGACTTCACCGACGAGCAGATGGTCGCGGCCAACGACGGCCTGAAGCTGTGGACCCGCTACGTCATCCCGGCCGGGACCTATCCCGAGCAGGACCAGGAGATCCGCACCATCGCCCAGCCCAATCTGCTGGCCGTGCGCGCGGACGTCGACGAGGACGCGGTCTATCAGATCACCAAGACGATCTACGAGAACCTGCCGTTCCTGCGCGCGATCCACAACGCGACCAACGCCATGGCGCTGGAGAAGGCGATCGCCGGCCTGCCCATGCCGCTGCACCCCGGTGCCGCGCGCTACTACCAAGAGCAGGGAATCGAGATCCCGGCTGACCTGGTCGCCAACTGACGCCAGGGCCGACCGCGTCGGACAAGGCAAGGCACGCGGCCGGTGCGCCGCTC
>CAZDBC010000701.1:0-1891 GCA_964503295.1 uncultured Kiloniellaceae bacterium
CGTCACCGTAGGCGACACGAGCGGAACCGTGACACGGATCCAGATTCGTGCGACGGAGCAGCCCTCGAGATGGTCGTTGACCAGCCCCATGGCCTGCATGAAGGCGTAGCATGTCGTCGGACCGACGAAGCGCCAGCCGCGGCTCTTCAGCGCCTTGGACAAGGCCTTGGATTGCGGGGTCTGGGCGAGCGCCCCCAGTGTGGCCCGGTCGAGCCGGGTCGGGCGGTCCTCCGGCCCGGGCGCGAACGACCAGACGAAAGCGGCCAAGGAGCCCGCCTCGGCCTGCAACTCGAGCGCCCGGGCGGCATTGCCGATCACCGCCTCGATCTTGCCACGGTGGCGGACGATGCCTTCGTCCTGGAGCAGCCGCTCGACGTCCCTGGGCCCGAAGCCGGCAACCGCCTCGATCTCGAAATCGGCGAACGCCCGGCGGAAGTTCAGGCGCTTCTTCAAGATCGTGAGCCAGGAGAGCCCGGCCTGAAAACCTTCGAGCGAGAGCTTCTCGAAGAGTGTCCGGTCGCTCGCCTGCGGCCTGCCCCATTCCTCGTCGTGATAGGCCCGGTAGAGCGGGTCCTGCCCTTGCCACCAGCAACGCTTTCGACCGTCGGGACCGGTGACCAGGCCGTCGGGATCGTCGGACATGGGGATCTCCGGAGCACGTTCAGCACTTCATCTATTGATCCTTCGATCAACAGACTAGATGTATAGACTAGTTTTTTGCAGGAGCCGAACGATGACGACGGTGGGCGCCTTCGAGGCGAAGACACATTTCTCGGCCCTGCTCGAGCGGGCGGCAAAGGGCGAGGAGATCGTCATCACCCGGCATGGCCGGCCGGTCGCCCGGCTGGTGCCCGCAGCCGTGTCCGAGGAGGCGCAGATCGAGCAGGCGATCGCGGCCCTCAAGAGCTTTCGTCAGGGGGCGACGCTCGGTGGTCTGTCCTGGCAGGAACTGCGCGACGAAGGCCGCCGGTGAGCGCCTTCGTGCTCGACGCCTCGATCGCGGTCGCCTGGTGCTTCGAGGACGAGGCCGATCCTGCGGCCGATGCGCTGCTCGATGGCCTGAAGGCACAGGGTGCCGTCGTGCCGGCGCTCTGGCCGCTCGAGGTCGCCAATGTGCTCTTGCAGGCAGAACGGCGCGGACGGATCACCATGACGACGGTCGACGGGCGGCTCGCCGCCTTCGAGGTGCTACCGATCACGGTGGACACCACCTCGTGGCGGTCCACCGGTGCGGCTGCCCTGGCGCTGGCACGGCTGCATGGCCTCACGACCTATGATGCGGCTTATCTGGAACTCGCCATGCGCCGGGGCTTGCCGCTGGCGACCAAGGACGAGGCGCTGAGGCGGGCTTCGACGGCGGTGGGTGTCGTCGCTCTACCCTGACAGCCACGTTACGGCAGGCGGCCGGTCGTCGAGAGAAAGTCATGGACGGTGACGATCGGCGTTCCCGCGTAGCGACCGATGGCCAAGACATCGTTCTTGTCGCCGGTGACGAGAAAATCCGCGTGGCCGGCCACGGCCAATGCCAGCAGATGGTCGTCGTCGGGATCACGACAGACCGCGAGACGGGGCAGCTTTTCCACGACGACGGCGAGCTGCCGCAGCTCGTTGACGAGACGTCCGGCGAGGGCCGGCGACAGCCGTTCACGAAGGCGCGGGTAGCGGGTAACTCGCGCGAACTCGTCGAGCTGCACCGGCGACGTCAAGAGATCGAAGCGGCCTCGGCGCCAATGGAGCAGAATCTCTGCCGGCAGCGAGCCTTCGCGCAACAGGGCACTGACCAGGATGTTGGTATCGATCACCACCCGCACCGTGCCTACCCGGCCTTCGAACGGGTGGCCTCGCGGCTGGCGCTGACGGCTTCGTCGATCAGTGATTGCAGATCATCGGG
>CAZDBC010000702.1:0-1885 GCA_964503295.1 uncultured Kiloniellaceae bacterium
TGACGCTCGAGATGCTCGACCTCAAGTACAACGAGAACGCGCGCTTCTACGAGGCGCCGCTGCACATGAAGGCCCTCAACGGCACCTTCATCATCGACGACTTCGGGCGCCAGATCGTCAGTCCCGAGGAGATGCTCAACCGCTGGATCGTGCCGTTGCAAAGCCGGGTCGACTACTTGAAGCTGCACACGGGCAAGAGCTTCCAGATCCCGTTCGACGAGCTGGTGATCTTCTCGACCAACCTGGCACCGGACGACCTCATGGATCCGGCATTCCTGCGCCGCATACCCTATAAGCTGGAGACGCGGGGCCCGGACCGGGAAGGCTACCGCGCCATCTTCGAATCGGTCGCCGGCAGTGCCGGAATGGCCCTGCCTGCGGACATCCTGGACTACGTGATCGAACAACTCACCGTACGCAACAGCCAGGACCTCGCCTGCTTCCAGCCTCGCTTCATCGTCGACCAGGTGGTCGCCGCCTGCAAGTTCGAGGGCATCGAGCCCAGCCTGCGGCTCGATCTGGTCACCGAAGCGCTGGCCAATCTCTACACCAATCTCGACCTCGGCGAGCCGGCGGCCCTGGCCGCCGAATAGCGCCTGGCCGGCGCCGGCCGGCGCTTGACAGCCTCAGGGGCAGCGGCTTTGTTTCCAGCGCTGACCGGGCCGGTCGCGTCGCCGGACGCCGCGACTTGGCTGCCACGATCCGCTCAGGACGCTGCAATAAGGTCGAACAGGCATGGCCATACCGCGTTACAGCCGGCCCGAGATGGCCGCCATCTGGCAACCGGAAAACCGCTTTCGCATCTGGTTCGAGATCGAGGCCCATGCCTGCGACGCCCAGGCCGAACTGGGCGTCATCCCGAAGACGGCGGCGGCCGCGGTATGGGAACGTGGGCGCTTCGAGATCGAGCGTATCGAGGAGATCGAACGCGAGACGCGCCATGACGTCATCTCGTTCCTGACCAATCTCGCCGAACACGTCGGCCCGGAGGCCCGCTTCGTCCATCAGGGCATGACCTCCTCGGACGTGCTCGACACCTGCCTGGCGGTCCAGTTGACGCAGGCCAGCGATCTGCTGCTCGCCGGCCTCGACCGGGTGCTGGCCGCGCTCGAGAAGCGCGCCTACGAGTTCAAAGACACCCCCTGCGTCGGGCGCAGCCACGGGATACACGCCGAGCCGACGACGTTCGGGCTCAAGCTCGCCGGCCACCACGCCGCCTTCGCGCGCAATCGGGCCCGCTTGCAGGCCGCCCGTCGGGAAATCGCGACCTGCGCCATCTCGGGGGCGGTCGGCACCTTCGCCAACATCGATCCCTTCGTCGAGGCCTATGTCGCCGACAAGCTCGGTCTCGAACCGGAGCCGATCTCGACGCAGATCATTCCGCGCGACCGCCATGCCGCTTTTTTTGCGACCCTCGGCGTGATCGCCAGTTCGCTCGAGAACCTGGCCACCGAGATCCGCCACCTGCAGCGCACCGAGGTGCGCGAGGCCGAGGAGTATTTCGCGCCTGGCCAGAAGGGCTCCTCGGCCATGCCTCACAAGCGCAACCCGGTGCTCAGCGAGAACCTGACGGGACTTGCCCGGATCGTCCGCGCGGCGGTGGTTCCGGCCCTGGAAAACGTCTCGCTGTGGCACGAGCGCGACATTTCGCACTCCTCCGTCGAGCGCGTGTTCGCGCCGGATGCCACGATCACGCTCGACTTCGCCCTACACCGCCTCGCGGACGTGGTCGATAAGCTGCTGGTCTATCCCGAACAGATGCAACGCAACCTCGACCGGCTCGGCGGCCTGATCCATTCGCAGGCCGTCCTGCTCGCCCTCACCCAAGCCGGTCTCACCCGGGAGCAGGCCTACGCCGCCGTGCAGCGCAACGCCATGCGGGTCT
>CAZDBC010000703.1:0-1875 GCA_964503295.1 uncultured Kiloniellaceae bacterium
AATGCCCCTCACAGAACCGGACTTGTGGATTTCCCACATCCGGCTCTTCGGTTTAACTCCCTATGCCGTAGCCGTCATAGAAACTGTGCGTTATTCTTGGTGTCGGAAGAGGGTAGCGGTCCAGGTACTGATTGAACTTGTTCCAGTTCATGCGTTTCTTTTGGCTTCTTCGGTTCAGCCACTTGCGGGTCAGCCGGATGGTGGTCTGATAGAAGCTCAGCATCCCCATGTAGTTCTCGCTGACTCCGTAGTATTGATAGTGGCCTCGGAGCTTGGCCTTGAGAACGCCCCACCATTCCTTCGTTTTCGCCTGGTTTCTCACGGATCGGAGCCAGTCGTTCATCGCCTTGCACTTGGCGACGAACTTCTTGCGGCTCGTTTGCCTGCCCAGTTTGAACTTGCCCTTCCGGGACACGTCGCAGTAGTGGGTGAAACCGAGGAAATCGAAGGTGTTGGGTTTCCGGTTCTGTCGGGCGGCGTTCTCCCGTTCGAAGCGTCCGAAACTGATGTTGCGGCTCTTCTTCGGGTGGATTTGCAACCCATGCTTTTCGAACCGGTTCTTTAGCGCCTTTTCCAGTTTCCGGGCGTCGCCGGCGTACCGGACGACGCAGACGAAGTCGTCGGCGTATCGCACCAGTTCGCAGAAACCCCGGAGGTGGTCCTTCACCGTCGTGTTGAACCAGACATCCAAGACATTGTGCAGGAAGATGTTCGCCAGAATCGGACTGAGGATGGAGCCTTGTGGCGTGCCCCTGTCCGTCTTGGCCAACAGGCCGTCGTCCACGTATCCGGCCTTCAGGAACCTGCCGATAAGGAAGAGCAGCGATGAGTCCGCGATCCTCCGTTTCAGGAATTCCATCAGCAGCTCATGGGACACGTTGTCGAAGAAGCCTTTGATGTCCGCTTCGACCACGTGGTGGACGGGTTTGCCGTTGATCAAGTCGTTCAGGGATTTCAGCGCGTGGTGACAGCTCCTTCCCGGGCGGAATCCATGGGAACAAGGAAGGAAGTCCTCCTCGTGGATCGCTTCCAGAATCAGCTTGATTCCAAGCTCGACGATCTTATTTTCGCGAGCGGGAAGTCCAAGAGGTCTCAGTTCCTTCTCGTTCTTCGGGATGTACACCCGCAAGGCCGGCTTCGGCTTGAACGACTTGCGCTTCAGCCGGTCGACCAGGTCGGTCAGATTCTCATCCAGATTGGCGTTGTAGTCCTCCCATCTGACGTTGTCGATTCCAGCCGCCTTGTTTTTCTTTAGGCGGTGGTGACAGTCCCGCAGAAAGTCAACGTTCAGCAGGTGAGCGAGGCTCGTGAACCGCATGTCCGGATTTCCGCGGGCGCGCATGGTTATGAGAGACAGCCTCGACCATGTGTAGCCTGACTCCGTGTTCAGCATTGGCGATCTCCGTCTCTCTCCGTTAAACCGCCGACCCCTTCGAGTGGACTGGAGTCCTCGACGGGCGTTACCCCGTCCATAACTCTACTATGAGTCGGTCCGACTACCGAAACGCCATATCCCCTCCCCGCCTTTTCGGCTTCTCGGGGACTTCCTTTCGGAGCGCTCCGGTCCTCCCAGGTTCCAACACAAACCGTTCGTTCGCCCGCCATGGACTTAGACCCCGGCCCGCCGGACACGCGCTCACCGTGACCGCGCATGCCGATGCTGGCTTCCAAGACATGAAACCCTTGGCCCAAGGCAATAATTATTTCGGGGCTCGACACCTTCACTTGCGTTATGGCTGACAGAACTCCATCCCCGAGGCTTCGCATGATTTGTCGCCGCTTCATACGCTCGGTTCTGTTCCGGCCCGCTGGTTAGGCTTTGGCCGCGCTGGATTGTCCAGCTGGTCTATGTTAGCTGTGCTTGGCGCACTCATG
>CAZDBC010000704.1:0-1872 GCA_964503295.1 uncultured Kiloniellaceae bacterium
CGGATGCGCCGCCGACACCGCGGCCAGGAAGGTCGACTTGCCGGCGTTGGGCAGGCCGACCAGCCCGGCGTCGGCGATCAGCTTGAGCCGCAGCCACAGCCACAGCTCGGTGCCCGGCGCGCCCGGGTCGGCGCGGCGCGGCGCCTGGTTGACCGATGACTTGAAGTGCATGTTGCCGCGCCCGCCACCGCCGCCGCGCGCGATCATCACGCGCTGGCCCACCTCGGTCAGGTCGGCGATCACGGTCTCCTTGTCCTCGGCCAGGACCTGGGTGCCCACGGGCAGCTTGAGCGTGACGTCGCTTCCGGCCGCGCCGGTGCGCTGCTTGCCCATGCCGTGATGGCCTCGCCCGGCCTTGAAGTGCTGCCGGTAACGGTAGTCGACCAGCGTGTTGAGCCCCTCGACCGCCTCGGCCCAGACATGGCCGCCGCGGCCGCCGTCGCCGCCGTCGGGTCCGCCGCGCGGCACGAACTTCTCGCGCCGGAAGCTGACCGAGCCGTCGCCGCCGTCGCCGCTCTTCACGTAGATCTTGGCCTGATCGAGGAACTTCATGGCCCTGCCGCCGTCTGGTCCGCCCGCGCCGCGCGACCCCGGGGCCCGGCAAAGCAAAAGGGGGAATGGCGGCCATTCCCCCTTCGAGCTCGTCCGGCCCTGGGGTCCAGGGTCAGGCGGCCGGCTCCACCGACACGAAGGTGCGCCCGCCCGCCTTGCGCGCGAACTTCACCTTGCCCTCGGTGAGCGCGAAGATGGTGTGGTCCTTGCCCAGGCCGACATTGTCGCCCGGATGGAACTTGGTGCCGCGCTGGCGGATGATGATGTTGCCCGGGATGACGGCCTCGCCGCCGAACTTCTTGACGCCCAGGCGCCGACCTTCGGTGTCGCGTCCGTTGCGCGAGCTGCCGCCTGCCTTCTTGTGCGCCATGGCCTCTTACTCCTCGGATTTCTTGGTGGACTTCGAAGCGGAGGACTTTGCTGCCGGCTTCTTGCTGCCGCCCGATTTCGCGGTCGCGGCCTTGCCGCCGCCGGACTTCGCCGCACCCGACTTCGCCCCACCCGACTTCGCCGCCGACGTCTTCGCCGCGCCCGATTTGGCGGTCGACGTCTTGGCGGTGGGCTTCTTCGCCGGCGCCGCCTTCGGCTCCGCCGCGACGGCCGATTTGTCCTCGGCCGCCTCGGCCTCGGCTTTGGGCGTCTCGTCTGTCTTCGGCGCAGCCTTCTTTGCGGTCGTGGCTTGCTTGCCGCCGGTCAGGATGTCGGTCACGCGCAGGACGGTGATGTCCTGACGATGGCCCTTGAGCCGGCGATACTTGTGGCGCCGCTTCTTCTTGAAGATGTGGACCTTCTTGTCCTTGCGCTGGTCCAGCACCTCGGCGGCGACCGAGGCGCCGTCGACCAGCGGCGCGCCGACGCTCTTGGCCGCGCCGTCGTCGACCGCCAGGACCTCGTCCAGCGACACGGTGTCGCCGACCTCGCCCTGGATCTTCTCGATCTTCAGGACGTCGTTCTTGGCGACCCTGTACTGTTTGCCGCCCGTGCGAATGACCGCGAACATCGCTCCGCCCAAACCCTGGAATGGGGAGATATGGAAAAACAAATTGCCGGGCGCGCAGTGCGCCGCCCGGAGCCTCCGTGGATATATAACCGACGCGCGCGAGGTGTCAAGCGCGCGCGAGGTGTCAAGCGAACCCGCGCGTTTTGGCGCCGGTGCGGGGCATCCGGGCACCTTGCGAGGCCAGGGGCCTTGCGCTAGGTTCCCGGCCTTCAAATTCCGGTTCGGCCACTTATACTTATCTAGTCCTGTCCCGAGCCATCCTGCGGAGGGGTGCCGGAGCGGTCGAACGGGGCGGTCTCGAAAACCGTTGTACCTTCGGG
>CAZDBC010000705.1:0-1867 GCA_964503295.1 uncultured Kiloniellaceae bacterium
GTCGGGACACCTGCTCGGCCGGCGTGGTGCGGGCGAGCAGGATCATGAGGTCGGATTGCAGGGCCCGGCTGGTCCAGACCTTCTGTCCGGTCACCACATACTCATCGCCATCGCGCACGGCGCGGGTCTTCAGCCGGGTGGTGTCGCTGCCGGTCGTCGGCTCGGTCACGCCGAAGGCCTGCAGGCGCAGTTCGCCCGCCGCAACGGCCGGCAGCCAGCGCCGCTTCTGGTCCTCGCTGCCGTGCCGCAGCAGGGTGCCCATGGTGTACATCTGGGCGTGGCAGGCGGCGGCGCTGCCGCCCGAAGCATGGATCGTCTCGAGGATCGCGCCAGCGGCACTCAAGGGGAGGCCGGCGCCGCCATAGTCTTCGGGGACCAGGGCGGCCAGATAGCCCGAGGCGGTGAGCGCCTGGACGAAGGCGTCCGGGTAGGCGTCCTCCCTTTCAAGCGCCAGCCAGTAGTCGTTCGGAAAGTCGGCGCAGATGCGTCCGACCGCCTCGCGGATCTCCGGCCAGTCGGGCTCGAGGGGCATGGTCATGGGCTGGTCGGCCGGGTCGGGCATCTGCGGCGCTCGCACTGTTCGCTGGCGGGTGGAATCGCCAAGACCGTAAGACCAGCCGGCCGGCCGGTCCAGCCGGTGCGCGGCAAATCGGCTTGCCGGCTCGTGCGCGGCTATGGTTCTCTCTCGGCCTTCCAGCGAACGAACCTGGCAAAGGGACAGGCAAAAGGTATGGTCCAGGCACCTCGTCTGCTCGTGGTCGACGGCTACGCCAAGGAAGGCCGCGAAAAACTGCTCGCCTTCGGAGCGGAGACCAGCGGCGGACGCTATGCACAGGTTCTGAAACAACTCTGGCCGGGCGCCGTTACGGACATCCTGTGCCCGGCCGACAACGGCGCGGCGCTGCCAGCGGGCGTCGCCCTGAGCGACTATCACGGTGCGGTCTGGACCGGCTCCAGCCTCACCGTGCACACGCCGGACCCCCATGTGACGCCGCAGATCGAGCTCGCGCGCAGCATCTTCGCGGCCGGTCTGCCGAGCTTCGGCAGTTGCTGGGCCGCCCAGGTGGCGGTGGTCGCGGCGGGCGGCGTGTGCATTGCAAGCCCGCGCGGCCGGGAAGTCGGCTTTGCCCGCAAGATCACGCTGACCCCCGAAGGCCGCGGCCATCCTCTGTTCCGCGACAAGAAGGGCGTTTTCGACTCCTTCGCCAGCCACGACGATGAGATCACCCATCTGCCGCCGGGCGGCATCGTGCTGGCCGCCAACCACCACAGCCAGGTTCAGGCGGTCGCGCTGCGCCACCAGGGCGGGCTCTTCTGGGGGCTGCAGTACCACCCGGAATTCGACCTGCATGTCATTGCGCGCCTGTGCGAGTGCCGCAAGGAGGCGATGGTCGAACGTGGCTTCTTCGCGGACCTGGACGCGGCCCGGGTCTTCATCGACAAGCTCGAGGCCCTGCACCAGGACCCCGGCCGGCGCGACCTTGCCTGGCAGTTGGGGATCGACGACGATATCCTTGATGAGGACATCCGCCTTGTCGAGATCAGGAACTGGCTGGACCAGCAGGTGCGGCCGCGGCTGGCAGCCTGACCGACGGCTGGTCCGGCCATCAGGACGACATAGATACTAGGTCTTGACGGCTTTTGGCCTGTTCCCGAACTCCGACCCCGTGCCATGACCGACCACCTGCCAGCGGATCATCCAGAGCTCGCGCCCGACAAGGTCGGTTTGCTGCTGATCAATCTCGGCACGCCCGATGGCACCGACTACTGGTCGATGCGCCGCTACCTGTCGGAATTCCTGAGCGATCGCCGCGTGATCGAGGTCAATCCCGTCCTGTGGCAGGTGATCCTTCAGGGCATCATTCTG
>CAZDBC010000706.1:0-1856 GCA_964503295.1 uncultured Kiloniellaceae bacterium
AGGGTCGGTGGGTCAACCCCGCGACGGGGATCCCCGGGCCAGCTATCTGCTCTACGACCCAGAGCAACACTCGGTGGAGTGGCGTCGAGTGGAGTACGATATCGAAGCGGCCAAGCGAAAGATCGACAAGATGTGCGGCGAAGATAATTGGTGTGGTGTCAGGCTGCAGATGGGCAGATAGCGGGAGCATTGTGTAAGGATGTCGAAGACCGGACGACCAACAAAGGAGAGGAACGATGCGGAAACAACACGAGATCAACCGCAGGGGATTCTGTCTAACGGCTGCGCGGGCCACGGTGCTCATCGCCCTACCCTCCACAGCAGCACGGGGGAAACGCCGTGAGAATCTGGGGCACGAGATACAAATCGATCTCACGCTACCCGAAAACGAGCCCCTCACCGAGGTGGGAGGAGCGCAATATGTGCAGCTCGATGGTGAGGCCAAGATCATCGTGTACCGGAAGAGCGATACCGAAGTTACGGCGTTCTCCTCTGTCTGCACCCATGCCGGCTGCACCGTCAACCTCCCCGAGAATTCACTGGTGATATGTCCGTGTCATGGATCACGATACGACACCGAGGGCAATGTACTCCAGGGCCCCGCTCCACGCGACCTGGACAGCTTTCAGGCACGGATAGAGGGTACGACGATATACGTCCAGATGGATGATCTACCGGTACGTGATACCGCCCCTGATGCAGGCCACGGCCATGGGCGTGGCGCCCGGGTTGACGGAGATGCGGTCCGGGTCCCGCTGCGAACCCGCCAGGGGCCGGCAACCATCGTTCTCTATGACGCACGGGGGAAACAAGTACGCAACGTCGGCTCCATCACACAGGACCGGGCACTCATCTCCCTGCGGGGACTTGGGAGAGGGAGATACGTTCTTCGTGTTGCCGACGATGCAGGCGAGCGCGCTATCCCGCTGAACGTGAGCGGCAGGTAGCATCGACATCAACGAGTAGCGGCAAAGGAGGCAGTATATGAGTACCCGGACACTACGGAACATTGCCGCGGCGTTAGCCGTAGGTGCACTGACGGCCCATGCCGGCAGCTCCTCTTTCGACTCGCTCTGGTACGACGGCAACGCCGAGATCTCGACCTATCGGACGGTGGAGATGCGCTATGGACAACCACGAAACGGAACCCGTACCATGGTGTTCGTAACCGAACCAATGCGTCTTTCCACTCATGTCAAACCCGATCATCCTGTCCCGGACAAAGAGAGAATCAAGGTTATAAAGCTTAACGATCTCCGTGAATTCACTACCGGCATCTATGAGTACGACGTCATGACCTCGGTGTTCACCGCGGTCGAGGAGAAGGCACACGTGCCGAGGGGAGCGACCATGAAGCTTGCGTTCAGCTCCCAGGAATGGTGTGGCGTGGCATTTGAGAATATGGTCCGGGAGGAAGACAACTATGTCAGAGCTCTGCATAGCTATTTCGACTCCGAGGGTACCAAGCATGAGAGTATCCCGCACCATAACCACGTGGAGACCGAAGACAATCTTTGGGTCATGATACGCGAGCTGCAGGGACCAATCCTGCGTAGCGGAGAATCACCTACGCTCACGCTCATTCCGTCGCTGTGGTCGCGCCGTAAGACGCACCAGCCTCTAGCCAAGCAGGAAACGACCCTCAGCAAAGGCGAGTCAAAGCGCATACAAACAAGACTCGGCACGTTCCGCGCGGTCCCTTTTGAATGGACCCTGGATAAAGGTACCACAAAGGTGTGGGTCGAGGCCGCCTACCCCCACCGTATTCTCAAGTGGAATGAACGCGACGGATCAGCGGGAGAGATTATGGCTTCACGGCGAGAACCCTACTGGAAGCTCAATCAGAAACGGCATAC
>CAZDBC010000707.1:0-1853 GCA_964503295.1 uncultured Kiloniellaceae bacterium
GATCGGTTGGGCTATGGGAAAAACTCAAATCGGATACAACCGGCGGGTGACATGGGAGGATGGAACACATTCTATGCACGGCGATACAAAAAGAAAAGATTTTAACGGTTTGGAAGGACCCGATGATCCCAGTCATTTAGCAATGTTTGCTGCTGATACAAATGGAGAACTTTTATCGATATTATACAATAACACTACTCATCCTACAATTTTTTATGCTGCAGGAGTTTATTCCGCTGATTTTCCGGGAGAGGTAAGGAAGTCAATCCGCTCCATGACGGGGGAAAATATACCGATACTATTTTTAAACGGAGCGCAAGGAGATATTGCTATTGATGATATGCTTAACCTGGCAGAGCCCTGGCCAGGGAGAATGGCGCCGCGGACTTTGTCGCCAAACCCTTCGAGATCGATGAGCTTGCCGCGGTAGTGCACCGGCACATCGAGAGCGATCGGGAGGGGACCGACGCGGCAGCTTGAATGAACTCTTTGCATGACGCGCAAACCATTAGCAGGGAACCCGCAATGAGTAACGAAGTTACGGCCATCCCCCCCGGCCGTGCGTCCCTTCGGAGCACACGGGTCTGTTCAGCCTAAGACGAGGGAATGAAACATGACTATCGCCGAGGATCGTCTGCAGCAGTTTGTCGAAGAGCTCCCACTGGGCCTGATCGTACTCGATCGGAAAAACCAGATCCAGCTCTGCAACAACCGCGCACTGGACATGGTGGGGATCGCAGTGGAAGATGTGCTGGTTGGGCGGTTTGAAGATGTCGTTGGGCGGGGCAAGCTCAAGGAGCTGATGGATCGACTCGAGCCGGGCGACCGGGACGAGCACCACTGCGAGATCGAACGCGGGGGCCGGGCTATCGCCTGCACGATTCACCGGACTGAACGCGGGGAGAGCGAAGAGGCCGGGACCGTGATCGTGCTGGAAGATATTACCGAGCTGCGCAGGATGGAGCTGGTGAAGCGCGACTTTGTCAACACCATCCTGCAGCGTCTGCGGGGGCCGCTGGCCGGCCTGAAGACATCTCTTTCACTGGCCGTCTCGCCCGATCTTGCCGGTATACCCGCGGGGATGCGCGAGGTTCTGGAGATGAGCCTGGGGGAAGTTAACCAGCTCAACGCCTTGGTGGCCGACCTGCGCAACCTGTTCATGATCGAGATCGGTCTGGCGCACCAAGAGGTCGAAAGGGAGACGTTTCCGGCCCGCAAGGTGCTCCGGCGCGCGATCCAGCATCTTGGCCGGCAGCCTGCTCCTTACGCCGCGGCGACCGAACGAGTTGCGATCGCCGACAGCCCCGGGGCTGCTATCACGGCTGATTTCGACAAAACTCTGCACGTGCTGACGATTCTGTTCAAGAATGCTACGGCGTTTTCTCCTCCCGATGCACCGGTCGAGGTAACCGTTACCAGCGAGAGCGCGCATACCTCCATGGCAATCAAGGACCGGGGGATCGGCATGTCGGAGGAAACGCAGCAGCGGCTCTTTGAGAAGTTTTTCCGTGCCGACAATCACATAACCCGCACTCTCGGCGGCAACCGGCTCGTCCTGTTCATCGCTAAGTCATTTGTGGAAATCATGGGCGGGACGATCCAATGCGAGAGTCGTGTGGGCGAAGGGTCCATCTTCACCGTTACGCTACCGGGAGGCAGGACGCAGAGCAATGAGGCACGCTCATGAGGGGCGCGGGACGTACGCCATGGCGGCCCTGCTTCCTGGCCGCACCGGTGGTGCCTCCACGAGAAGGCAAGCAATGAACGTTTCGACATAATCAGATGTGGAGTTTCGGCATGAGTGGAAACAGTGTGATGCAGGCGATTGGGCAGGTCGAAAACCTTCCGACATT
>CAZDBC010000708.1:0-1850 GCA_964503295.1 uncultured Kiloniellaceae bacterium
GGAGATCGAGGGGCGGGTGCGCTTCGGCGCCTCGGAGGACTTCGGCAGCCGGTTTTTGCCCAACATCCTGGCCCGCTTCGCCCACACCCATCGGCAGGTCGAGGTCGAGGTCTCTCTGGCGCCCAGCGTCGTCCTGCTCGACCGCCTGGCGGCGGGCAGCCTCGAGCTCGCGCTGACGGCCACCACGGCGCGCGACGGCCTCGTCGGGGAGGGCCGCGTCTTGCATGTCGAACCGCTGGTCTGGGCCGGCCTGCGCGGCGGCCTGGCCGCCGAGCAGGATCCGCTGCCCCTGGCGCTGGCCGGCCAGGGCTGTGCCTGGCGGGCCATGGCGCTCGACGCCCTGGACCGGGCCAGGCGACGCTACCGGGTCGCCTACAGCAGCGAGCACACCCAGGGACAGCTCGCCGCGGTGCGCGCCGACCTGGCCGTGGCGCCGCTGCCGGTCAGCCTCGCGAGCGGGCCGTTCGTGCGCCTCGGGGCCGAGGCCGGCCTGCCGGCGCTCGGCCATTCGCAGATCGTGCTGCACCGCGGGGCACGCCTCGGCCCGGCGGCGGTTGCCCTGGCCGATCACATCGACGACAGCTTCGCCGCGCTCGAGGGCGCCGCGTGACCGGGCGCCCTGAGGGCGCGGCGGCGCCGACAGCCGATCGCCAAAGCTTTGTTCGTAAACGCAGTTTTCTCCCGCGCAAGAATCACAATCTCGCCGCAATTGCGGCCAAGTCCCGACACAGTCCCTGGCGATATTTCCAATCACGGAGACTTCCCCTCTCTGTAGGAGGTGGCCAGCCAGCCTCTTCGATTAGCCCCCCAAAAATCGGCTGGAAACTAGGGCGGTCGTCGGCGCCAAACCGACGGCCTCCCGCCTCTCTTCGGAGCGTCGCACCCGGTCCCTTTACCCCCCGCGGGGACCGGGGGCGGCGTCTTCGTTCGGTCAAGCCTTCTCGACAGGATTCAAGGCAAGCGGCGCGACGGCGCCGCCGCGATCTGCTATACGCAGGCGGCTGTCCTGTCCCGAATGAGCCGCGCCGCACCCCGACCGTGACTCTCCCTTCGTCTCCTCGCGCCGAGCCATGACCGCGACCGGCGATGCCGCGCCGGCGCGCCTCGCCGGCGTCGACCTGGCCTGCCGGCGCGGCGGCCGCACGGTCTTTGCCGGGCTCGACTTCGAGCTCCTGCCCGGCGGCGCCCTGCTGCTGACCGGCCCCAACGGCGCCGGCAAGTCGAGCCTGCTGCGCCTCATCGCCGGCCTGCTGGCGCCGGCGGCCGGCCGGCTGGAATGGGCCGGCGCGGAACTGGCCGAGGATCCCGACGCGCAGCGCGCCCGCATCGCCTATCTGGGCCACGGCAACGGTCTCAAGGCACAGCTCAGCGCGCGCGAGAACCTGCGCTTCTGGCGCCGCTACGCCGGCGCACGCGGGCCCGAGGCGGCGATCGAGGCCGCGATCGCGCGCTTCGATCTGGCGGCGCTCGCCGACCGGCCGGTCGGCGGCCTCTCGTCCGGCCAGCAGCGGCGCGTCGCCCTGGCCCGCGTCCTGGCCTCGGGCGCGGCGCTCTGGCTGCTCGACGAGCCCACGACCGGGCTCGACCGCGACAACCAGGCCCGCCTCGTCGCCGCCGTCGCGGCGCACAGGGCCGGCGGCGGCCTCCTGGTCTGCGCGACCCACGACGGCCTCGATCTGCCCGGCGCCGCGCGCCTCGATCTCGCCGCTTTCGCCGTCACCGAGCAGCCGGCCGGCGCGGCCGCCCGCTGGGCCGCCGACTGGGCCACCGACTGGGCCGCCGACCGGCCGGGCGAGGACGCGGCGGGACCGCGCCCGTCGTGACCGGCGCCGCCCTCGCCCTGGTCGGCC
>CAZDBC010000709.1:0-1850 GCA_964503295.1 uncultured Kiloniellaceae bacterium
GGAAAGCGCTCCGGATCGGCGATCAGCGGGTCGCTGCAGACCTCCTGCAGGGCGAAGCTGCGGTGCGGCTGCTCCGGGTCGGGCAGGACCAGGCGCACGGTGCCGGCCCAGGCGCCGCTGCGCCGATGTCGCAGCAGGCAGTGGACGGCGCGTTCGTCGTAGTGATCGCTTTCGAGGCCGTCCGGGTTGTCGGCCGGGTCCTCGAAGGGGTTCTCGACGCAATAGACCTGGTAGCGCAGGCGGAAGGCCTCGTCGCGCAGCGCGCTGTCGTCCGCCGCTACGACCACGGTGTCGAAATACTGGCGGTAGAGGTCGCGCGCGGCGCGCGCCGCGGCCGGGCGGATGGCGGGCCCGGCGGGCGGGCCAGGGACTCGCGCCGCGCTGCCGGTTCCCGCTGGATGCGTGGTCATCTCGATCGTTCCGTTGCGGCGGACATGAGCGACGCGTGGGCCGTGGCGCCCGCCTGTGTTGTGGACGTCGGCCACCGGAGTGCCCGGCCGGCCGAGTCCGACAGGCCACAATTATGCCCCTCTTGAGGTTAATGACTGCTGAAGATGCAGCCATCACCCCGCCGTTAGTGCACTCGTCCGTGGCAGGCCAAGAACATTGTCCGGGACTGCAAATACATCCCAAAGTTGTTTGCGCGGCCTGTTCTTCGGCTTTGCTTGCCGGTTTTTTGCCGGGTTGCGGCGCTAGGGCCCTGGAAGGCCGCCCGAGGGTGCGACAACTCTGTCCGCAGCTATGCCGCGGCCTGCCCGTCCCAATCCGCGGGGTCGAACCGGCCCTCGTCCGTGAGGATGCGCCAAAAGGCCGGCTGCTCTTCCTGGACCCTTTTCATAAGCGGTGCCAGGGCGGCGCAGCAGACCTGACGCAGACCGCGGTGCTCGACCAGCGGTCCGATGCTCTGGAAATGGAGACCGTAGCCCCGCAAGCGGCGCAGCAGGCTCGGCTCCGCAGCCAGGCACCAGTGGGTGATGCCGCGCTCCATGCTCTGACGCACCAAGCCCCGAATCAGGCCGAGCGATATGTAAGGCAGCAACAACTCGGGCCGGGCGTCGGCGTCGGCCGGCGTCGGGCGGAGCAGATCGCGCGCCGCGCGCGGGATGGCGAAGCGCGAGACCTCCGCCGTGGATCCGGCGGGCAGGGCCGCAAGCTCGTTCAGGCTCGTCTCATGCGCATAGCTCGCAAGCGGCAGGCATTGCAACCAGTCCCGATCAGGTCCCGGCTGGACGAGACGCACCGTGCCAATAGCCTCGCCGCCGGTCCGTTCCGTGAGCAGAATGTGGTGCGAATAGTCGTCGTAGGAATCGCATTCGAGGCCCGCTGCGGCGCCCGCGCTCTCCTCGTAGTTTCGCTCGACGCAGTAGACCTGATAGCGAAGTCGAAAAGCCGTCTTTACTTGTTGTTCACAAACTGCGGTTGTTTCGCAAAAAACGTCTTCGAAGCGGCTTAGAACTTCTTCGCGCGAGGGGCGCGGCGGCGGCAGGGGCGTGCAGGGAACGCTTTCGAGGCGCAGAGAACTGTCGGCAATCAAAGCGGTCGGTTCGGATAGCGCGGGCTGATATCCCATTCGATCTCGTCATCCATCGGGTGGCGGAACCTGGGCGTCGGTAAGACGCTTTAATTGCTTGTCAGTGTCATACATCACTGCAATCGATTTGGTTAACGATACTCCACCGAGCCTCAGGAATGAAACGAGGTCCCTATTTTGACACAAATCATGGCGCCGCTGGTGGCCAGAGCGGCCCGAAACGTCCTATTTCGACTGTTTTGAGGCCGGCACCCCAAGAAAAACCGCGTGACCTTACAATAATAAGTTGCGGGTACTTGGCCAGTGCGCCGAATCGGCG
>CAZDBC010000710.1:0-1848 GCA_964503295.1 uncultured Kiloniellaceae bacterium
CAGGCTGGATCATGTTGGGTATCCCAGCCCCAAGCGGTGGCGTACCGGTGAAGAGGTTCTCGTGGACAAATGCAACGAAGGAATAAGCCGTCAGGGACACTATTACTGGTACCAGAGCAACCTTTTTGCCCTCAAACCCTGCTGGCTTGGCCTTGCCGAGTCCTCAGCGTTGGCAGGTGTCATCATTGAATGGGATTATTAGAGGCGGCACCATGCCTTCCCCGCGTCGCAATCGCTGTTGTGTTGACATCTGTATTACGTTGGCATCGTGCGAGCACGGCCACTCGTACGCACGTGAACATATCCCTCGACCTCCACGACCCGTAGCCGGCGGGAAAGCCTGGCGGGAGGGGCGATGACCGCCTCGAGCTGGGCCTGGGCGCTCGCCAGCGGGTTGAAGCTGTAGCTCGTCAGGCGTGACTCGAATGCCGCCATGGTGTCATCGAACCCGACCAGCGATATGGCCCGCGGCTCATGTTCCCACCGTTGACGGAGAAACTCCTGTGCGATTTGGGCATGGAAATCATTAACGGCTACCCATGCCGTGATACCAGCATCCGCGTAGGCTTGTTCCAGCAATTCCCAAAGCCGGCGCCGGATTCTATGAGCGGCAACCGTATGGGTCACCTGGTTCCAGTAGAGGCCGGTGCACTCGTGCGCGTCCAGAAGACCCGGGTGCGCGAGTGCCATGGTCCTTGCGTGAAGGTCCTCCACCTCAGCGCAGTCGCGCACTTCGGTGAAGTAATCCCATTGCGAGGTGGCGCTGTCAGCGGTGAACGAAGCGACACGCATGTCGGCCACCAGAGCGCAACAATCGTGCAGCGCCTGCAAACGCAGAAGGGAATATGCCGCTGCGTGAAACACCGAGAAGAAGGCCAGCCGGCGATGCCTGTGGGAAATGAGGAACCGCGCCACGGCTTCTCCCGCCCCATGGTCGTCCTGGGTACGAACAACCCGGGCCTGCGGCAACCGCGCGAGCTTGTCGACAAGGCCCTGACCGGAACCGTCGCACAGAACAGCAAGCCGTGACGGCATGTCGTGGATGGCCCGCGCGATAGCGGTCACCGTATGGTCGGGAGTATTCATGGTCCACAAGACAAATCCCAGCACGGGCCACGAGTCCACCAGCCGCCGCGCTTCAGAGAGCACGCGGGCAATCTCCTCATTTTCAGGATGCTCATCACGCACGGTGAGCACCCTGAGAGCGATACCGCGAACCGAGCACATCCGCTCCAGAAGTGTCAGGTTCTCCATGGTACGCGCCGACGGTACCTTCAGCTCTCCCCCATGCATCCCTCGCGCCAGCAAAACGACCGTGCTGCCGGCCGGTTTCTCGCCACGCGTGGGGAAATGACGCCGTCCTCTTCGGACCAACAGGCCCGCGCGAGTGCACTCGGCCAGCACACGCGACACCATCGGGTGGCTGTAACCATAGGTACCGCACAAAGTCTTGATATCGGGCAAAGGCCCTGCCCCCGCAAACCTTCCCGCTGCGATATCCTGCTGTAGCGCGACGCGAAGAGCTTCCATGGAGTGGGGCTCAGAGGGGGTGCTCTGATGCCGGTCCTGCCGCACCGAGCCGGCAACCCATGATCCCTGGCCGGGCACGGCTACAACCCGGCCCTCCCGGACCGCCGCGGCCGCGACTTTGGCCATAGTGGCCAAAGAGACCCCAGCTCCGTCCGCAAGCGCCCTCAAACCAGGAAGCCTTCCTCGCCCTTGTGCCGCCGCACGACGGACGGCTTCTTCCAAGTGGGCCGCGGCCGACGCTGCAGCTGTGGATTCACCGAAACCTTTGCGCTTGTCCGCAATATACAAGCAGAACGATTATTTCGCTATTTCTGTTTT
>CAZDBC010000711.1:0-1844 GCA_964503295.1 uncultured Kiloniellaceae bacterium
GCCCGGTGCTGGGCTATCTGGCCGTGGGCATGATCGTCGGTCCCTACGGGCTGGGATTCGTGCGGGATGTCGAGGGCGTTGCCACGCTTGCAGAGCTCGGCGTCGTCTTTCTGCTGTTCACGATCGGGCTTGAGCTCTCGGTCAAGCGGCTATGGGAGATGCGCCGCTTCGTCTTCGGCCTGGGCGGCGCCCAGGTCCTTCTATGCGGTCTGGCGATTGGCCTGGTCGCCTGGGCCTGGGGCAACAGCACCGAGGCGTCGCTCCTGCTTGGCGCCTGCCTTGCGCTGTCCTCCACCGCGGTCGTCATGCAGCTCCTGGCCGAGCGACGCGAGCTGGCCCTGCTTCACGGGCGGGTCAGTTTCGCGATCCTGCTGTTTCAGGATCTCGCGGTGGTGCCGATTCTGTTCCTGGCGCACGCCCTCGGCAGCGATCCGGCGGCCGGCGGCGCATCGCCGCTCTGGTCGCTTGTCGCCGCGCTGGGACGCGCCGTCGTCGCGGTTACAGGGATCGTGTTGCTCGGCCGCTTGCTCGTGCGGCCCGTCTTCAGGTTGGTGGCGGCGACCCGCAGCGTCGAGCTGTTCATGGCGGTTACGCTGCTCGCCATCCTCGGGACGGCCATGGCGACGGGCGTCGCCGGCCTCTCGATGGCGCTGGGTGCCTTTCTCGCCGGACTGCTGCTCGCCGAAACCGAGTTCCGGCACCAGATCGAGGCCGATATCCAGCCCTTCAAAGGCCTGATGCTGGGCCTTTTCTTCATCTCGGTCGGCATGGGCATCGATTTTTTGGCCGTGGCCGATCAGGCAGGCTGGCTTCTCCTGTCGGTGATCGGCCTTCTGACCGTCAAAGCGACGCTGATCTCAGGTCTCTGCCTGGCTTTCGGCCTGCGGCGCGACGATGCCGTGCGCGCCGGGATACTGCTCGCTCAGGCCGGTGAGTTCGCCTTTGTCGTGATCGGGGTGGGGATGACGCTCGGCGTGGTGCCGCGCGAGGTCGGCTACTTCATGCTGATGGTCACCGGTCTGACTCTGGTGGCGACTCCCTTCCTGCCCGCGCTGGGCAAGCTCGCCGCCACGGCGGTTGCACGGCGCGACGAACGGCTCCGGGAAGCCGCGGCGGGCGAGACCGAAGAGATTGAAGGTCATGTCATCATCGCCGGCTTCGGGCGGGTCGGGCAGACGGTCGCCCGGGTGTTCGACCGCCTGGAGATTCCCTTCGTCGCGCTCGACCTCGATATCGAGCGGATCGGCCACTGCCGGCGCGAGGGTCTGCCGGTTCACTACGGCGACGCGACGCGCAAGGAGGTGCTCGATCGCCTCGATGCCGAGCGGGCGGTGGCCGCGGTCATCACACTGGACGATCCGCGCGCGGCCGGGCGTGCGGTGTCGAGCATTCGGCGTGCCTGGCCCGACCTGCCGATCTACGTGCGCGCGCGCGATGCCCGGCACAGCAGCGAGATCATGGCACTCGGCGCCAGCCTCGTGGTGCCCGAAACGGTCGAATCGAGCCTGCAACTGGCAGGTCAGGCGGTCCAGGCGCTGGGCACGCCAGCGGAGGCAGTCGGCCGGCTGCTCGACGAGATCCGCGATGCCGAGTACGCCGGGCTTCCAGGCATCATTGCCGGGCGCCAGACGCCTGGGAAGGCGGGGGACGGCGGCGGGCAGGGCGGCGAGTAACCGCTTCCGGCAGATGCGCAGGGCGGCGGCGCGCCACTGCCGCACCCCTCGCCGTTGACCCCTCCGGAACCGGCTTCTATTTTCGCGGCAAGGCCGCGCCGGGCGAACGCCGTTCGCGCGCGGTCATTGGGGGCCCGTAGCTCAGCTGGTAGAGCAACTGACTTTTAATCA
>CAZDBC010000712.1:0-1278 GCA_964503295.1 uncultured Kiloniellaceae bacterium
ACGTTGTCACCCTGTCCGCAGCCGAACACGAGGCCTGCCACGACCAGAATTGCCAATACTGCGTTCACTCCATGTTTCATTTCAGCTTCATCCCCCTTTTGAATGTTTCTGAAATAGTGTTGAACGAGGTGCAATAAACCATAAGTTCCATAATTTGCAATATTTATCATACGCAATTGAATGGGGCGAAGTCAATCTTTATTTGCGTTTTGTTAAGCTAATTATAAACAACAATATAATGGGAAATTGGGGTTTCTGGTGAAATGTGTGTGGATGTGACGGCTGTCGCTTTTTCCGATTTACGTCCCGGCTTGCTCGGTACTGTTCCCCTTTCGGCTTGACTCGATATGGCGATTCCGGTACATTGACTATTCCGGTGCAGCCGATTTAATATACGGCAGTAGCCGTTGTGCGGCAGATGGTTTCCGTTTTTCCGGCACAAATGCTTTCAATACTCAATAGACACACTACAGGAGAGTAGTATGGCCCACAGGATTTTCAGCCCGAAATACGAATCGATGGAACGCGGGGAGCTCCGGGCGCTCCAGCTCCGCCGTCTCCAGGATACCGTGATGCGCGTGTACTACCGCGTGCCGTTCTACCGGAAGAAAATGGATGATGCCGGTGTCACGCCCGATGATATTACGACGCTCGACGATATCCGCCGTCTGCCGTACACGCTGAAGAGCGACCTCCGTGACAACTATCCGTTCGGACTGTTCGCGGTGCCGCGAAACGAGATCGTGCGCATTCACGCCTCCTCGGGCACCACCGGCAAGCCCACGGTGGTCGGCTACACCCGGACAGATCTCGACAACTGGACCGAGCTGGTGGCGCGCCTTGCCACTGCGGCGGGTGTCACCGACGGTGACACGGTGCAGATAGCGTTCGGATACGGGCTGTTCACCGGCGGTTTCGGGCTTCATTACGGCTGCGAGCATGTGGGCGCCTCGGTAATACCGGCCTCCTCCGGCAACACCAGCCGCCAGCTTATGCTGATGGAGGATTTCAGCACCACCGCGCTGGTCTGCACGCCCTCCTACGCGCTGCATATCGCCGAGGTCGCCGAAGATCAGGGGGTGGATTTCAAGAAGCTGCCGCTCAAGTGGGGACTGTTCGGCGGGGAGCCGTGGTCGGACACCATGCGCGACCAGATCGAAAGCCGCCTCAATATCACCGCCACCGACAATTACGGCCTTTCGGAAATCGTCGGGCCCGGCGTGTCCGGTGAATGTCTCGAGCAGAACGGTCTGCATATCAGCGAGGATCACTTCTATC
>CAZDBC010000712.1:1288-1844 GCA_964503295.1 uncultured Kiloniellaceae bacterium
GATCCCGAGACGCTCGAACCGGTGGCGGAGGGGGACGACGGCGAAATCGTGTTCACTTCGCTGTCCAAGGAGGCCCTGCCGATCATCCGTTACCGCACCCGGGACATCACCCGCCTGATGCCGGAGCCGTGCGCCTGTGGCCGCACCAGCCGCCGCATGGCCCGTGTCACCGGCCGCACCGACGACATGCTCATTATCCGCGGGGTGAATGTGTTCCCGACCCAGATCGAGAGTGTGCTGATGGACATCAAGGGCGCCGAACCCCATTACCAGCTCATCATCGACCGCAAGGGCACCCTGGATACCCTCGAGGCCCTGGTGGAGGTCTCGCCGGAGATGTTCACCGACGAGATGAAGAAGATGAAGGCGTTCCAGGAGCATGTCACCGCACGGATTCACAGCGTGCTCGGTATCGGGGTCAAGGTGACCCTGGTGGAGCCCAAGACTATCGAGCGGTCGACCGGCAAGGCCAAACGGGTCATCGACCGCCGTGAACTGTAACGGGCTGACGTCTGCCGCCCCGGTGCCTGAACCGGCGGAGTGACATCTACTACTA
>CAZDBC010000713.1:0-1834 GCA_964503295.1 uncultured Kiloniellaceae bacterium
GGGGAGGGAGCTGTTCACCTCCCCCGTCAAGAGGCGTGGAGGCCCGCAGGGCCGACAGGGATCGCATAAAGACCGGGGCAGGTCGGCCGGTGCGCGCCGGCCGGGCGCTCACGAAGATTTTGCTTCGCCGCCGGCGCGCGCGGCGCCTATATCCTTTGCGCCATGCAGCTTAACGCCGACTTCTCCAAGCGCGTCGTGATCGAAAGCGCGCGCGAGCCCTGGGTGCCCTCGCCCCTGCCCGGCGTCGAGCGGCGCCTGCTCGACCGCATCGGCGGCGAGGTCGCGCGCGCGACCTCGATCGTGCGCTACGCGCCCGAGAGCTTCTTCTCGGCGCACACGCACGGCGGCGGCGAGGAGTTCCTGGTGCTCGACGGCGTCTTCTCCGACGAGCACGGCGACTACGGTCCCGGCTTCTACCTGCGCAATCCCGTCGGCTCGCGCCACACGCCGTTCAGCCGCACGGGCTGCACCATCTTCGTCAAGCTCTGGCAGATGGACCCGGACGACCGGGAGTTCCTGCGCGTCGATACGGCGAACGCCGTATTGCAGGCGGGCGACGCGGCGGGCATCGCGTTCCTGCCGCTCGCCGAGCGCGCCGACGAAACGGTGCGTCTGGAGCGCTGGGCACCGGGCACGAGCGCCGGCGAACGGCACTACCCGGGCGGCGCCGAGGTCCTGGTGCTCGCGGGCGCCTTCGCGGACGAGGCGGGGCGCTATCCCGAGGGCACCTGGCTGCGCCTGCCGCCGGGTAGCCGCCACGCGCCGCGCAGCCGGGAGGGCTGCCGCCTCTGGCTCAAGACCGGGCACCTGCTGGCGCCGCGCGGGCTCGAGCTGGCGGCCGAGTGACCGCCCTGCCCCCGTCGCGCCCGTCCGCCGCCAGCCAGGCGACGATGTCGTCGAGCGCGCGCTTGCGGATGTCGTAGACGGTCTGGCGGCCGCAGCCGAGGCGTGCGCGGATGACGCGCACCGGTACGCCGGCGGCGAGCGCGAAGAGCACGCGCAGGTCGCGCGCCCGCTGCCGGCCGGTCAGGGCCGCCGGCCAGGTCAGCACCCTGTCGAGCCGGCTGATCGCGCCAGGGCTGGGCGGCGCCGGGCGCACCCGGGTGCGGTCCCAGCCACCCCGGCCGACCGCCGCGGCGAAGACCTCGACCAGGTCGTGCACCACATCGGGATGGCTGCTGCGCGTGCCGGACGTGAGCCAGCGCCGCTCCCGGTCGGGCAGGCGCGCGAGGGTCTCGGCCGCCTCGACCAGCAGCTCCCAGACCGCCTCGCGCGGGCCGGGCTCGGCGAGGCCGCGGGCGCGTGCCAGGCGTAGGCCATGGCGCAGCAGGTCGCGTGTATCGGGCATGTCCGCTGTTCCTTCCTTCTCTCCGGCCGTTCAGCGCTCGAGCCGCCCGAGCGCGTAGTCCTCGTCGAGGTTGGAGGCGCCGGCGCGCTGCGCCTCCCGGCAGACCGGGCAGATGCGGTTGCCGGGCCCGTGCGAGCGGAAGCGGCGCCGACAGGCGAGGCAGCTGCGCCGGCGGACCGGGCCGGGCGCCCGGGAGGCGGCGAGCGGCCGCGCAGCCGGGGCGGGCGCGGACTCGCACGGCGGCAGCCAGCGCGGCCGGGGACGGCCGACCGCGCTCTCGGGCACGCCGGCCAGCGCCCGGCGAATCTCGATCCAGCGCGCCCGGTGGCGCCCGGTCACGCGCACCAGGCCGGCCGCCTCCAGCCGGCGCAGGAGCTGCAGCACCGCCGGCTGGCCGATGCCCAGGGCGGCGGCCAGCTCGGCGTTGCCGGCGCGCCCGCCGAGCCGGGCGATGGCGCGCAGAAGGGCGGCCTGGCGCGCCGTGAC
>CAZDBC010000714.1:0-1827 GCA_964503295.1 uncultured Kiloniellaceae bacterium
CCTTGTCGGCAGCGTCCTTCGCGGCCGCCTCGCCGCCGCCCGCCGCCTGGGCGGCAGCCGGCTTTTCGGACGTGCCCTTGTCGCTGCCGGAATCGCCGCCGCCGCCGGCGCCGGCGCCGGCTTTCGCGCTGTCGGGTTTGCCGGCGTCCGTCTTCGGGACGGCCGAGGTCGGGCTCTTGGCGGCGTCGCCGGCCGTCTTCTTCGGCGTCTCGGGCCCGGGCCGGGCGTCGCCGCGCGGCCGCTCCTTGCCCGGATCGCTGCCCGACTCCTTGCCCGGACCTTTGCTGGAGTCGCTCATGGGCCTCCCTGGTCTGTTCGTTCGCGCCGCGATCCTCGGCCGGCCGCCGCGGCGCGGCCGTGCCGCCAACGATCCAGCGTCGCGAGCAGTTCCCCCAGCCCCGGCGCCGGCGCCACCCGCAGATCGGCCCAGGGCAGGCCGCGCACCGCCTCGGCCACGGCCTCGCTGAGACAGAAGGCGGCCAGTGGCCGGCAAGACCCGGCCATGTCCGCCGCGTTCAACAGCCTAGCAAAGCTATTTGCCGTTCGGGGAGAGAAAAAAGCCGCGGCATCCAGCGCCCCCCTGGCAAGCGCCGCGCCCAGAGCCGGCGGCAGGGTGCCGGGCACCCTGCTCTCGTAGAGGATCGCGGCGCGCACCTCGAAGCCGCAGGCGGAGAGCTCGGCGGCCAGATCGCGGCGCCGGCTGGCGCCGTGTGCGTACCACAGCGGACCTTTGGCCGGGTCGAGCCGCGCCCGCGCGAGCTCGCGCAGGGCGACGGCGTCGCCGCCGCCTCCGGCGGCCGAGAGCACGTTGCGGAAGCCGAGCGCGCGCGCCGTCCCGGCGGTCGCCTCGCCGACCGCAAGAAGCGGCCTTTCGCCCACGATCCGGGGCGCCTCGGGGACCAGCTCGACCAGGCTGTGCAGGGCATTGGCGCTGGTTGCCAGGAGCGCCTGGATGCCCTCAAGCTGGACGTCGGCCGACCGCGCGACCGTCGCGATCTCGAGCAGCGGCACGGTCACGGCGCGATAGCCGCGCGCCTCCAGCGCCGCCGCCGTGGCCGCCGCCGCCCGCGCCGGCCGGGTGACCAGGACGCGAGGGCCGCCGGCCGCGGCGTCAGTCATGGCCGAGGTCGGCGAGAAAGCCGGGCCCGGCCGCCGCCAGCAGCTCCTCGCCGACGGCACGGCCAAGGGCCTCGGCCTCGGCGGCCGGGCCGTGCCGCTCGGCGCGGTGGACCGCGCTGCCGTCCGGCTTGGCGATGAGGGCGCGCAGACGCATTTCGCTTCCCCCGGCGAGCAGCTCGGCATAGCCCGCGATGGGCGTGCGGCAGGAGCCGTCGAGCACGGCGAGGCAGGCCCGCTCGGCAGCCACGCGGCGCTCCGACTCCGGGTCGTTGAGCGCGGCCAGCCAGCCGCGCGTCGCGGCATCGTCGGCGCGCAGCTCGATGCCGATGGCGCCCTGGGCGACCGCCGGCAGCATCACCTCCGGCGGCAGCGGCGCGGTCGCCCGCTCGACCATGCCCAGGCGCTGCAGGCCGGCCATGGCCAGCATGGTCGCCTGCATCTCGCCTTCGGCCAGCTTGCGCAGGCGGGTCTGCACGTTGCCGCGCAGAACCGCAACGCGCAGGTCCGGGCGGAACAGGCGGATCTGCGCCTGACGGCGCAGCGAGGCGGTGCCCACGAGCGCGCCCGACGGCAGGGCGTCGAGGGAGTCGGCGACCGGCGAGATCAGCGCGTCGCGCGGATCGACGCGCGGCAGGATGGCGCCGATCGCCAGGCCCTCGGGCAGCCAGGTCGGCACGTCCTTCATCGAGTGCACCGCCAGGTCGACGC
>CAZDBC010000715.1:0-1824 GCA_964503295.1 uncultured Kiloniellaceae bacterium
ACGGGGCCGAGGCCTCGAAGGGAGTCACGGCGATGACCGGCAAGCTTCGACCGAAAATGGTCTCGCGGCGCGCCGCCGGCAAGCGTTCGATCCGCTCGGGCGGCACGAGGTCCACCAGCAGGCGCAACTCGGCCCGTTCCGCCGCGGGCAGCTTCACGAGGCCGAGCCCGCGCACCTCGATCCGCCCGGCAATCGATGCCGGACAGCGCGCGACGACGGCGCCGCCGGCTGCGTCGGGAAGGCACTGCAGCTCGGTCTGATCGTCGGCGATCAACTGCGCGCCCTGCTCGATCAACCGCAGCGCTAGGTCCGACTTGCCGCTGCCCGGCGCGCCGCGCAGCAGCACCGCCCAGCCGTCGATGGCGACGGCGGTCCCGTGAACGGTTGTCGTCTGGTCGGGCGGCACGGTCATGCGGCGGGCAGGGTGACGACGAATCGGGCGCCGAGCACGCGGCCGTCCGGCCCGTACCGGTTCTCGGCGCGGATCGCGCCGCCGTGGGCCTCGACGATCTGCCTGGAGATGCTGAGGCCGAGACCGGAGTGCGTGCCGAATTTCTCGTGGCTGGGCCGCTCGCTGTAGAAGCGATCGAAGATCGCCTCGAGTTTGCCCTCGGGCAGACCCTGGCCCTCGTCGGACAGAGTGATCACGACCTCGCCGCCACGACGCTCGGCAGTCAGCAGAATCAGGCCGCCGTCGGGGCTGAAGGTGATCGCGTTGCTGAGCAGGTTGCGGAACACCTGTCCGAGCCGCCCCTCGATGCCGTGAACGACCAGGCGATCCCGGTGGGCGATGCGCGCCTTGAAGCGCAGCCCGCGGTCCGACTCTGCAGTGGCGGCATGCAGCTCGACCAGGGCGTCGAGCAGCCGAGCGACATCGACCCGCTCGCTGTTGGCCCGGCTGAGCTCGGCGTCGAGTCGGGAGGCGTCCGAGATGTCGCTGATCAGCCGGTCGAGCCGCTGCACGTCGTCGAGGATGATGGCGATCAGACGGCGCTGCTGGTCCGGATCCTCGATGCGCGCAACGGTCTCGACGGCGCTGCGCAGGGAGGTCAGGGGGTTCTTGATCTCGTGGGCGACGTCGGCGGCGAATCCCTCGATCGCGTCGAGCCGGTCCCACAGCGCCCGGGTCATGTCGCGCAGCGCGCGCGCCAGGTCGCCGATCTCGTCGCGGCGGTCGCCGAAATCGGGGATCTCGAAGCGCCGTCCCTGACCATAGCGCACCAGCTTGGCGGCGGCGGCCAGCCGGCGGATCGGCCGGGCAATGGTGCCGGCCAGATAAAGCGACAGCAGGACGGTGGCGGCCAGGGCCACCCCGAACACCATCAGCACGTCGAGCCGGCGACGCTCGACCAGCCGATCGATGTCGCCGCCGCCCTTGGTCAGGAGCAGGGCGCCGAGGACCTGGCGGTACCGCTGCACCGGCGCCGCCATGCTGAGGACAAGGCGGCCGTCGCGCTGGGCCCGGACACGGCCGGCGCTCTCGCCGGCGAGCGCCTGGACCACCTCCTCGTAGTCGCTCGCCCGCTGCCGGCCGTGCTCCTCGTAGCGCGGCAGGTTGCCGTCGCCGGGGAAGCGCTTGGCGACCCGGTTGTAGAGCCGGCCGAACCAGCCGAGCAGGGAATCGGACTCCGGCGGCGGCAGTTCGACCACCTGGACCTCGCCGCCCGGGCCGTTGAGCAGGAAGCTGTCCGCGATCAGCTCGCCGTCGCGCCCGAACAGGCGGGCGCGTACCGGCACGTCGACCAGCAGCAGGCGCATGAGGCTGCGCGTCACCTCGGGCACCAGCTCCTCGCGCCCGGCCTCGCCGGTCGCCACGGCGGCGCT
>CAZDBC010000716.1:0-1818 GCA_964503295.1 uncultured Kiloniellaceae bacterium
AAGATCGGCACCAGGATCAGGATCACCACGATCGGGTCGACGAACATGCAGCCGACGAAGAAGGCGATGGAGATCGCGACCAGGACCATGGTCGGCCCGGCGGTCTCCAGCCCGACCGCGGCGATCAGCTGCTGCGGGATCTGGGCAAAGGAGATGGTCCAGGAGAAGGCCGCGCCGCCCGCCACCAGGATGAAGACCACGCCGGTGATCAGGCCGGTGGAAAGCGCGATCTCCGGAATCTCCGTGATCTTGATCGAGCGGAACACCAGCACCTCGAGGATGAGGGCGTAGAGCACCGAGACCGAGGCCGCCTCGGTCGGGCTGAAGATGCCGCCGTAGATGCCGCCGATGATGATGACCGGGAAGCCGAGCGGCCAGACCGCGCGCGCCGCCGCCTGGCCGCGCTCGCGCCATGAGGCCCGCGGCACGGTCGGGATGTCGTGGCGCCAGGCGTAGAACACCGAATAGGCCGAGAACATGAGCAGGATCAGCACCCCCGGCCCGATGCCGGCGATGAACAGCTCGGCGATCGAGGTGCCCGAGACCACGCCGTAGATGATCATGCCGATCGAGGGCGGGATCAAAAAGGCGATGTCGCTGGCGTTGATCGCCAGCGCGATGACGAAGGGATCCTTGTAGCCGGCCTGCAGCATCTTGGGGCGCAAGGGGCCGCCGATCGCCACCACGGTCGCCTGGGTCGAGCCCGAGACCGCGCCGAACAGGGTGCAGGTCGTGGCCGTGGTGACCGCGAGACCGCCCTTGACGTGGCCGACGAAGCGCATGACCAGGTCGAGCAGGCGGTCGGCCGAATGGCCCTTGGTGATGATGTCGGCGGCGAAGATGAACATCGGCACCGCGATCAGCGCCGAGGGCTTCACCCCGCCGATCATCTGCTGGATCAGGATGTCCGGCTTCATGCCGGCGAAGAACACGAAGAAGCCGAGCATGGCCGCGCCGATCAGCGGGATCAGCATGGGAAAGCCGGCCAGCAGCAGCACGATCATCAGGGTGACCATCGCCGTCGTCATGGCCGCTCTCCCGGCTTGCCGTCGCGTCTGCCCGCGTCGTCGCCTTCCTCTTCGCCCCGCGCGGGCGCGTCGCGCGCGTCGGGTTCCGGCGGCGCCGCGGCCTGGGGCGGATCGGCCGGCCCGGCGCCGACCGCGGCCGCCGTGTCGCCGGTCTCCAGGTCCGGCAGCTCGGACTCGTCGTAGGCGTCGATCTGCTCGTAGGAGATGTAGACGTCGGGCCGGCGCAGGTTCTGGACCACGGTCAGGCTGTACTGGATGCCGGCGATCAGGAAGCCGAGCGGGACCCAGAGATAGGTGATGTAGAGCGGCAGCTGCAGCGAGGGCGTGACCCGGCCGAGGCCCGCGACGCTGGCGACGTACTTGTAGGAGTACCACGCCAGGGTGAACATGACCGCGGCGGTCACCGCGGCGATCACGATCATCAGCACCTTGCGGCCGCGGTCGGTGAGCTGGTCGTAGATCGCCGACATGCGGATGTGGCGGCCCTTGCGCGCGGCGTAGCTGAGCCCCACGAAGGTCACCAGCACGATCAGGAACTGGTTGAGTTCCCCGGAGAAGTAGATGCTCTGGCCGAGCAGGAAGCGGCCGATGACGTTGGCGATCGAGTTGGCCGCCATGAGGATGATGCCGGCCGCCAGCACGAAGGCCTCGAAGTGGGCGATGCCCCTGTCGATGATCGCAAGCGCGCGCATGGCCCGCCTCTCCCCCGCTGTCTCCCGGCGCGGCCGCCCTGCTTAGGGACCCCGATCCCGGCCCGGCGCCGCCGTCTCCGCCTGCCCCTGCCTCCGCC
>CAZDBC010000717.1:0-1815 GCA_964503295.1 uncultured Kiloniellaceae bacterium
CGGTCGAAACGGCACCAATAATAATAAACCCGACCCAGGGCGCGCTCCAAACGCTCCGGCTGGTCGTAGGTGTCCATCATCAACTCCTCCGGGCTGCGGATCGCCGACAAAACGTCCAGCCCGTTGCCGAAATCAGGGATCGAGATGACGTATTCCTCCTGGACAAGCTCCACCAAGCTGGGCAGATGCCGCTCCACCGCGTCCATGAGCGGGTTGCGGTTCTCAAGCATCGACTCCAAGGCATCCCAGCCCACCGAACCCTCCGGACCGCACCAAATGGTCGTGTCGACCATCCGCGCCTCCCCCGAGACGATGCCCGCCAGGCAGGCCGGGCCGATCCCCGGGTGGAGGAAACTGTAGCCCTCCCCCGCGTGGCCGATGAGCTTCGCGTACTGGCGAAGGTACTCCGCCGCCTCGTCCACGTGACGCTCGTCGCCAGTTTTCAACGTCAACTCCAGCGCCTGGCCGAAAAGCTGCTCCTGGGCGTAGAAACTCCAGCTCTTGGTGATCTCCGGGGACATCCACGCCCGGCGATATGGGTCCAGGGACGAGAAATCACCCTGGGGATAAGCCGCGTAGACCACCGGATTGTCGTTCTCCCGGGTCCACCAGACCTCCCAGGCTTCGAGCGTTGATCGCAAATCCATAGCTGTTTCATCCTTTCCATAAATTCTCTTGAATGATTCGCGCCCATCAAATGGAATCCCGTTCCGACAAGGTATAGGAAACCACCAACGGCTTCAACTCCGCCCCCCTCCCCGCCGACAACGCCTCCAAACGATCGAAAACACGCGCCGCCAGCGCCACCGGATCCACGGCCAGCGAACTCAATCCCGGCCACAGCAACGACGCCAAATCCGAGTCGTTGAATGAACACACCGAAAGATCCCCGCCGACACGGCGACCCGCGCGCCGCGCCCCCTCGTACAACGACGGCGCCAGCAAATCTCCCTGCAACACCAAACCGTCCAAATCCGGACGATCCAACAAAAAACGCCGCGCCGACTCCGCCATCTCTTCCGAACACCGCGCCGGATGCGTGTGACGAAAACGAAGAACCGGCGGCGGCGGCAAACCCGACGACGACAGATGCCCCCGCAACGACGACAGCCGCTCCAACTCGCTGTAATGACCCGGACGGCCCGGCAACGCGTTGCCGACGAAACCGATCCGACGACGACCACGAGCCAGCATCGCCGACACCAGCGAAGACACCGCCGACGACTCGTCGAACACCACCGAACCCGGCAAACCGCCGCGATTGGTGTTCACCCACGCGCAAGCCAACCCGCAACCATCGATACGCTCCGTCACCGACCCAGGCAAATCCTCGAACACAAGCAAGCCGTCCACGCAATCCTCCTCCAACAAGGTCAAACCTCCCGAACCAGATGAAGGAAGATTCTCGATCAACAACAACAAACCGCGACGCTTCGCCTCCTCCAACAACGCCTTCAACAACGGCGGAGCGATGAAGTGAACGCTCCAAACCAACAAACCGTACGCCCCGTGACGACCTCCATGCAAATGACGCGCCAGGCGATTCGGACGATAACCAAGACGAGACATCGCCGCCTCGACCTTCAAACGCGTCGAAGACGAACAACGCGCCGAACCCCCGCCGCGCAACACCGCCGACACCAACTGTTGCGACACCCCGCTCTCACGCGCGATGTCACGCTGCGTCACCACTCTTCCATGCTTCGACAAAACAAACGCCTCCACGATCCGCACAAAAAAAACGCCGCCGAATCAAAAACCGCGGCCACGAAAACAAAAAACAACGGTCGATCTCGGTTAATTGTTCGTACTATC
>CAZDBC010000718.1:0-1809 GCA_964503295.1 uncultured Kiloniellaceae bacterium
CGACCAGGACTACGAGGTGCCAAGGGCGCATTTCGAGCTGATCCTGGAGGCGGCACGCCACGGCCCCTCGGGCGCCAACGCGCAGCCCTGGCACTTCATCGTGGTCCAGGACAAGGACAAGAAGCAGGCCATCGCCGACTACTTCGTGGCCGAGCAGCGCCGGCGCGCCAAGATGAAGATGAAGTTCCCCACGCCCAACTACCAGGGCCTCGCGGACGCGCCCGGCCTGGTCGTCGTCGCCTCGGACTTCCGCTTCATCCGCGCCTTCCCGGTGCTCAACGACGGATCCGAGCTCGACAAGATGTACAAGGAGAACGCCGAGCGCATCCTGCTCCAGTCGGTCGCCGCCGCGACCATGTCGGCGCATCTGGCCGCCGCGGCGCTGGGCTACAACGTGTGGTGGGTCACCGCGATCGGCCAGGAGGAGGCGCAGGAGGCGATGAAGCCGCTCTTGGGCATCCCCGAGGAGCTGTCGGTGCTCGACATCTTCGCCTTCGGCCCGCCGCTCAAGGAGCCCTACAAGCGCTGGAAGAAGGATCTGGGCGAGATCGTCTCGTGGGACGCCTTCGACATGGACAACTACATGACCGTCGAGGAGATTGACGCCTGGGTCGCCGACAAGCGTCACAAGGTCATGTACCGCGATGCCGAGAATGTCGACTGACGCCCGCGCCCAAATGCGGCAGGCGGCCGCCTACTCGCTCGACGAGCAGGTCGGCCACCTGCTGCGCCGGGCCTACCAGCGCGCCACCTCGAACCTCGCCCAGCGCATCAACGGCCACGAGCTCACCCCGATGCAGTTCGCGGCGCTGGCGCGGCTGTGGGAGGTCGGCGCGGTGTCGCAGAACGAGCTGGGCCGGCTGGTGGCGATGGAGCCGGCCAACATCCACGGCCTGGTCGGCCGGCTGGAGAGGCGCGGCCTGGTCGAGGCCGCGCCGGACCCCAAGGACCGCCGCCGCCGCACGCTGCGCCTGAACGCCGAAGGCCGGTCGCTGGTCGAGGCGCTGGTGCCGCTCGAGCTCGACGCCAGCGCCGCGACCCTGGGCCCGCTCAGCGACGCCGAGGCGGAGACGCTGCTGGCGCTGCTGCGGCGGATCGGGGAGTAGGATTGGAGCGCTTGCGGCGGTGCCGCGTCCCTCGCGACGCGGCCTTCGGCCGCTCCTCGGGAAGAGGGAGAGTGGAGCCGAGGCAGCCTGCTATCGACGGCTGAGCCCACGCCACTCATCCTCTTCCCGAGGAGGCCCCGAAGGGGCCGTCGCGAGGGACGCACCGCCACCAGCAACTGCAGCCCCTTACGGCCCCTCGTACCGCACCACTTCCTGGTCGATCGCCCCGAACAGCGACTTGCCGCCACGGTCGACCATCTCGATTCGGATGCGGTCGCCGAAGCGCATGAAGGGGGTCTTGGCCTCGCCGTCGCGAATGGTCTCGATCATGCGGATCTCGGCGATACAGGAGTAGCCGCGGCCGCCCTCCGCCACCGGGCGGCCGGGCGAGCCGTCGGGGTCGCGGTTGGAGACCGTGCCCGAGCCGACGATCGTGCCGGCCCCGAGCCGGCGAGTCCTGGCGGCGTGGGCGATCAGGGTGGGGAAGTCGAAGGTCATGTCCTCGCCGGCCTCGGGGCTGCCGAAGGGCTGGCCGTTGAGGCGACTGAGGAGCGGCAGGTTGAGCTTGCGCCCGTCCCAGGCCTCGCCCAGCGCGTCGGGCGTGGCCACGACCGGCGCGAAGGCGGTCGAGGGCTTGCCGTGGAAGAAGCCGAAGCCCTTGGCCAGCTCGCCCGGGATCAGGCCGCGCAGCGAGACATCGTTG
>CAZDBC010000719.1:0-1809 GCA_964503295.1 uncultured Kiloniellaceae bacterium
CTCAAGGTCCAGGACGTGCTGAGCGCCCACCGGATCAACCACATTCCGCTGGCGCCGCCGGAGGTGGCCGGCCTGCTCAACCTTCGCGGCCGGATCGTAACGGCAATCGACGTTCGCTGCCGCCTGGGCCTGCCAGTAAAGGGCGCCTGCGATAGGAATATGAGCATTGTCGCCGAGAACAACGGTGAACTCTACAGCCTGATGGTGGATTCAGTGGGTGAGGTCCTGACCTTGTCCAAATCGGACTACGAACGTAACCCTCCGACGATACCGCCCGAGCTGCGCGAGTTCGCCGACGGGGTCTATCGCCTTGAAGGCGAGCTCCTCGTTGTCCTGGATGTTCAGAGACTGTTGAACTACGGCCGCGACGAAGCGGCTTAGGACAACGCCGATTTTGCCGGACGGGTGCGCCGACCGATGGCTCATCCAAGAAGCGCGGAGCTGGCAGAGACTTACGGAGCTGCGGGTATGAAATCCTGTCTGATCGTCGATGACTCGAAGGTCGTGCGCATGGTGGCGCGCAAGATTTTCGAGGGGCTGAACTTCGCCATAGAGGAGGCGGAGGATGGGCAGCAGGCGCTTGAGGCTTGCGGCCGGTCGATGCCGGATGTGGTGCTGCTTGACTGGAACATGCCGGTCAAGAGCGGAGTGGGGTTCCGCAAGGAGCTTCGGGCCATGCCGGATGTTCGCCAGCCGGTGGTCGTGTTCTGCACGACTGAAAACGACGTCGATCACATAAAGACCGCGATCGAGGCCGGCGCGAACGAATACATCATGAAGCCGTTCGACAGCGATATCGTCGAATCGAAGCTGGCGCAGGTCGGGCTCATTTGATGGCTGCCACGCCAACAGAGGGATGGCGTTCCAGCGGCAATCGCTCGGCTGAGCCCTACCGGATCATGCTGGTCGACGACTCAGCTGTGGTGAGAGGAATGCTCACGCGCGTCTTCGAAGCCGATCCGGACATTGTCGTGGTCGAGAAAGCCGGAAACGGTCGGGACGCGATCGATCGCCTGGCGCGCAGCGATCCCGAGGTCGTGGTTCTGGATATCGAGATGCCGGTGCTGGATGGTATGTCGGCTTTGCCGCGGCTGCTGTCGCTCAGGCCGAACCTCAAGATCATCATGTCCTCGACGCTGACCCGCCGGAATGCCGAGATCAGCCTGAAGGCGCTCGAGCTTGGTGCGGCGGACTACCTGGCCAAGCCGACGGCGGCAGCGCAAATTGCGGCCGGGCAGGGGTTCGCGGAGGAGATCATCGCCAAGGTCAAGGTGCTGGGGGCGGCCGCGCGCGGAAACAAGGCCGGGCGGCTCCAGACAGTGGGCGCGAGGGAGGTCCGCAAGGCCCCGGTTACGCAGCCCCTGAAAAAAGAGTTCATCCTGCGCGAAGCGACCATAGCCCCGCCCGACGCAATCGCCATCGCCAGCTCGACAGGCGGTCCGCAGGCATTGGTCCAGGTTCTTTCGCGCCTCGGGTCGGGGCTGGAGCAGCCTGTCTTCATCACGCAACACATGCCGCCGATGTTCACCGCCCTGTTGGCAGAGAATCTGGCCCGGACAAGCGGGCAGCCAAGCGCGGAGGCGCGGGATGGCGAGGTCGTGCGTGCCGGGCATATCTATGTGGCCCCCGGCGACCATCACATGATTGTGGAGCGCAAGGGAAGCGCCGTCGTGTTGCGTTTGACCAAGGACGCGCCGGAAAATTTTTGCCGCCCCTCCGCGGACCCGATGCTGCGTTCGCTCTCCAAGGTTTATGGATCGCACCTCCTGGTCGCGATACTGACAGGGATGGGCGCCGATGGCGCGCGAG
>CAZDBC010000720.1:0-1808 GCA_964503295.1 uncultured Kiloniellaceae bacterium
CAACTAGGTCGAGCGCCGCGCTCGGCGCCCACAAAAAAAATTCGCGCCGAACGGAACCATGCGGATCGGCCGAACCCACCTCGCGGCAAGAGCCGTTTCGCATGAGGTGTGTCCCGGATCGACATGGGAAGATGAAGACAGTCTTCGAGACTAGGTCAGTAAATCCGACATCAATCTAATTGCGCCCATTGCCTAGCAAGTGCTCAGGCGTATCGCGCAAATTATTTTTTATCTCGTGTTGTTTATCAGGATCACATAACATCCCTTATTCAAGGCTATTGTGAAACGGCTCCGCCTGTTGTATCACTTTCATCCAGTCGGTTGACTTGGATCTTGTGGGAGTTTTGTTGTGCCTCCGATGACCGCTGACGATATCGACCGCCTCGACGCTCGCGCCGTCATCGAGCGTTGGCAGCTCAAACGCCTGGGCAATCAGGAATCGACCCAGAAAGGGTACGCCTCTGTGCTTCGACGCTTCGAAGCCTGGTGCCTGCGCCACGGCGCTGTCGCCTGCCCGGCAACATCGTCCACCGTCGACGCCTTCTTGTCCCATATCGGCTGCGAGAACGTCGGCAGCCGTTACAACGTGCGCAAGAGCATCGCGGCCGGGCACGTGGCGCTGGGGGTGCCCAACCAGATCATCGAGGGCTTCAAGCCCAGAGGGGCTGGCCGAGGTCGCCCGAACGTCGCCACGGCGACGAGCTCCGCGGCGCTGCACACCCAGCTCGACGCTACGGCGCGCAATCTCTTGGATCCGGCGTACCTGGCACCACCGATGCCGGCGCCCGGCGCCGCCGCGCAGCTGGACCGCGAGAGCGCGCGCGTCTTGCTCGCAGCGGAGGCGAGCTCCGACGCCGATGTAAGCGGGCTCGACGGCGACACCGATGCAAGCGAGAGCGATGCCGACGCCGAGCCGGTCACGCTCGCGGCCGAGGAGAGCTTTGACCTGGACATCATCGAGCGCCGGGCGCGAGCGCTCGAAGTCCTCGACGAGACCGTGCTGGAAACCGAGCGCCGGGCGCATTCCAAAAATACCTGGCTGGCGTACCGCGCACGTCTCACCGTTTATCTCGGCTGGTGCTACGTCATGGGACTTGATCCCTTTCCAGCGTCCACCGAGAATGTTTGCCGTTTTTTGACGTGGTACGGTCTCCATGGCGGCGATGGCCGCGGTCGCACGCCCTCGACTCTGGATGTGGCGAAGGCGGCCCTGAGCTACGCTCACAGGATCCGTGAGCTACCCGACCCGACCGCTGCCTACCGTGTGAAACGCGTCCTGCAGGGGCACAAGAACAACTGGAACACCCCGCCACGTAAGGCGAGGCCGATCACGACCTCTGAAATTCGTCAGCTCTGCAAATATCTCGATCGTATCGGCGGGATGGCAGCCGTGCGCGATAAGGCGCTGTTTTTGATCCTATACGCCGGATGCATGCGGAGATCGGAGGCAACGTCCCGTCGTCTTCACGAATACGAGGACGACCCGGTTTTTGACCTGCGCATCGAGCAGATCGAATACACTGAAAAGGGTGCTAAGATCCACCTTCTGAAGAGCAAGACGACGACGGCGAGCGAGACGGCACCGCGGCACGTCGCTTGGGGCATGGACCCCGTGACGTGTCCCGTGCTCGCGCTGATGGCGTGGATCGATCTCTGCGCACGCCATGGTCGAACCGAGGGCGCACTCTTTCCGACGCTGCGATCAATCGGCGATCCGTTGATGGGCCAGGTGTCGGTCGGCGACCGCTCGATCTCGGTGCATTACGTCGGCGTACTCTTGAAGGAGCACGCCAGGGCCGCGGGTCTTC
>CAZDBC010000721.1:0-1804 GCA_964503295.1 uncultured Kiloniellaceae bacterium
GCGTGCGTCTTCGCGGCGCGCCGGCCACTGCTCGAAGCCGCGCCCGCTCCGTTCGCCCTCGATGCGCGCGGCGGCCGCGACCGGGTCGGGGCGCCGGGCGCCGGCCGGCGCCGGGAGGCCATGAACGGACGACCCGCGAGCGCCCGCGCGCGCGCCGCCGGCGGTCGTCTCGTAGGCCTGGGCCGTGGCGGCTGGAGCGGCGTGAATCATGGCGTCGGCGGGCAAAGGCGTCGGGCAGGGCGTGGAATCGTATGGCTTTTACATCGAAATTGTAGGGCATTTTGCACAAATATGGCAAGAAAATATGAATAGATCAGGTGGACGTTCCGTTAACCAAAAGTATTAATCCTGCCAGGCGCCGACGATTACTGGAGGCGCGGCGGGCCGGCCTTTTCGGGAGCCGCCGCGCGTGCCCCTTCGCGCGGCGCAGGTCCGCGATTTCATGCTTCCTTAAGCCGCAGCCTCTAGCCTGTTCGACCGGATCCGCCCGGCCTCGTTGCGGCGCGGCCGGGTTGATCCAGCCTCTTTCCGTCGCGGCCAGGAAGGCCGTCGGGAGCGGCTGCGACCGGCGCTCGGATCTTCAGGTAGGAGCTCCCTCAGGCGTGTTGAAAACCATCGAAAGAGCGGACGTGTTCGGCGAGCTGGAACGCCTGCGCGCGGCCCTGCGCGCTTCCGGCGACGTGCTTTACGACTGGGACCTCGCCACCGACAGGCTGGTCTGGCTGGGCGACGCAGGAGGCCTGTTCGGCGCGCCGGCCGGGCGCCTGCCGGACAGCGGCGAGGCGCTGCACGCGCGCATCAACCCGGAGGATCTGCCGCGGCGCATGCGCGCGCTCTCCGACCACATGGCCGGCACCGGCGAGTACGACTGCGAGTACCGCCTGCGCGGCGACGACGGCGGCGTCCGCTGGGTGCACGACCGCGGCGCGGTGACCTTCTCGCCGGCCGGCGCGCCGGTGCGCATGGCCGGCAGCCTGCGCCAGATCACCGCGCGCAAGGACAACGAGGCCCGGCTCGAGTACCTGGCCAGCTACGACGACCTGACCGGCCACTACAACAAGCTGCGCCTGCGCGAGGCGCTCGACCACGGCCTGGCGCACGCGATCCGCTTCGAGCAGCCCGGTGCCTTCATGACCATCGGCATCGACCAGCTCGGCATGATCAACACGGCCTACGGCTTCGAGGTCGGCGACAGCGTGCTGGTCGAGGTCGGCCAGCGGCTCGACCGCTGCCTGCGCGCCTCCGACGTGATCGGGCGCATCGGCGGCGACCGCTTCGGCGTGATCCTCACGAACTGCCCGCCCGACAGCGTCAAGGTGGCCGCGGCGCGCGTGCTGCACGCGCTGCGCCAGATGCCGGTCGCGGCCGACGGCGCCTCGCTGCACATCACCGCCTCGATCGGCATCGTCATGTTCCCGGGCCAGTCGAAGACCAGTTTCGACGTCATGACCAAGGCCGAGAACGCCATGCTGAAGGCCAAGCGCGCCGGGCGCGACTGCGCCCAGCTCTACGAGCTCACCGAGGCGCAGCGGCGCGACTACCGCGTCTCCATGGACACTGGCGAGGCGGTCAAGCAGGCGGTCAAGGATGGGCGCCTGGCGCTCGCCTACCAGCCGGTGGTCGACGCCACCACCGGCCAGATCGAGCACCACGAGTGCCTGCTGCGCATGTACGCGCGCGACGGCAGCCTGGTGCCGGCGGGCAAGTTCATTCCCGTGGTCGAGCAGCTCGGCCTGATGCGCACCATCGACCGCAAGGTGCTCGACCTGACGGTGCGCGAGCTGGAGCGCTATCCCGACATCCG
>CAZDBC010000722.1:0-1802 GCA_964503295.1 uncultured Kiloniellaceae bacterium
AGTTGGGCGAGCGCCGCCACCGGCACGGTCCAGTCGTCCACCACGAGGCCGCGGCGGCGGAGGAGATCGGCCACGAAGTCCAGCGCCGGGCCCTCGGCGCCGCGCAGGCTCGGGATCGCGGCGAGCGCGCGGGTCGCCGCGCATTGCTCGCCAAAGCGGTCGGCCACGGCGGCGCGCAGCTCGCGCTTGCGGATCGGATCGAGCACGACCTCCCTCCCCTGGTCGTTCCGGTGCCTGACGTCAGAGCACATCCCGTCGACGCGGAACATGGCCCCGGTTGGCGAGGTCGTTCGCGCACGGCGCGCGGTGACGGCGTCGCGGCCGCGGCCGGTGGGTTCAGCTCGGGGCCGTGGGCGCGGCGGCCGGCTCGACCCCTCGGCGGGCAGCAAGCCGGCCGATCCAATGCCGAAGAGACCGCGGTCGGGAGACCGCGGCGGAACGCGGGGGCGTGGCCCGTCGATGGCGCCGTCGCAGCCGCAAGGCGGGGTATCCTTTGATCGTCTCCGGGGCCCGGTCCGGGCGGGCATGGCCTTGCATTTCTTAGACGACCGGTCTAATCTCAAACGATGGTTTATCGGGAAACCCGCGAGGCATTGGTCGCCGCCGGCCTCCTGGAGATGCTGCGCGGCGGCTATGACAGCGTCGGGATTGCGCGCGTCCTGTCGAAGACGGGTGTGCCGAAGGGCTCCTTCTATCACTACTTCGACAGCAAAGAGGCGTTCGGCTGCGCCATCATCGAGGCTTACGGCGAAAACTGGCGCGCCATCCGCCGCAACACCTTCGAACGGACCGATCTTTCGCCCCTGGAACGGCTGGATGCGCACTTTCGAGAGCTTGAAGAGGACGTGAAGGCGCAGGACGGGCTGGGCGGGTGCCTGCTGGGTAACCTGTCACAACTCGTCGCGCTCAGGAGCGAGCCACTCCGGCGCGCCGTCGAGACCGCGTTCGCAGAGTGGCAAGAGGATCTCGTCGACGTGCTCGAAGCGGCGCAGCGGGCGGGCGAACTGCCCCCCACGGCCAATACCGAGGACATCGCGGCGCTCGTCATCGAGGCCTACGAAGGTGCGCTTTTGCGCGCGAAGGCGCAGGCCTCCCTCGCCCCGCTCGACCGCTTTCGCCGAACGAGCCTGAAGCGGTTGCTCGGTGCGTGACGCTGCGTGCTCAAACTAGACGACCGGTCTATTAAATGAGGTGGCGATGCGTGCATCCGCCTTCGGATCAAGCCGTGCCGGCGGCACCCTGCTGATCCTGGTCGCCGCGACCTGCTGGGGACTGGCCGGCGGGATCGGCGGCCACCTGGTCGCCCGGGACTGGGATCCGATCGTCGTTTCGTTCTACCGCGGCGCCCTGACGCTGGTGTTCGCGGGTCTCTGGGTTCTCGCCGCCGCCGATCGCAGCGGCCTCGGTTCCCGGCACCTCTGGGCCTGGTCGACACTGGCCGGCGCCGGGGTGGCCGGCGCCTTCTCCTTCTACTTTGCCGGAATGCGAACCGGCAGCGTCGCGGTGGCCGCGACCTTGCTCTACTCCGCTCCGATCTTCGTGTTCCTCGCGGAGTTCGCGTCCGGCCGCCGGCGCCTGACACTCGGCAGGCTGGTCGGCCTCGCCCTCGTCACGATCGGCGTGGCGCTGCTCTCCGGCTTCTTCTCGCAGGCGGCGGCCGGACTGAGCGCCCCCGTCATCGCCATCGGGCTGGTCTCCGGCGCCTGCTACGCGATCTTCATCTTCGGTTTCCAAGAGGCCGCCAAGCACGGCAGCACACCGGTGATCATGACCGCCGCCTTCACCGTCGAGACCGTGCTGCT
>CAZDBC010000723.1:0-1795 GCA_964503295.1 uncultured Kiloniellaceae bacterium
GGGTGCACTTCCAAAAAGTGACGCTTTTAAGCGGCCATGGTCATTTCTTCTAACGACTTGTTTTCAAACGTATTATACCCGACCTTCTCCAGCCTGTCAAAAGCGTTTCTCAGCTTTCCGGCGAGAACTAGCGAGCGTAGAAAGATCATTTTGCCCGCGTTATTCCGGTTCCAGAATATTCCCGGCCCTTTGATCCGCAGGTTGATGACGCGTCTGATCGCGCTTTCGACGGATCCGCTTCCAGTTGGCAGACCAAGATTCTTGTGGTCCGCGTATTGGAATTTGGAATGCTCGGCGAAATACTCCCTCAGCTTTTTCAACGCCGACTTCCTCGGCCGAGGTTTCATTTTGAGCGTGTCCTTGACGATCTCCTCGATCCCTTTGATGTTCCCTTGCCACAGCTTCATCTTCAGCGAGCGGTCCAGCTTGGCCACCTCCTCGGCGCTTAGCTTTCGATTGTCCACGATGAGGTCGCGTACCTCGCGCATGTTTTGTTTGGCGTGGGTGTAGTCGAGGATGGACCGGGCTTTGCCGTCGAGCCCGAGTTCGTTCGCCAAGGCTTTGATTCTCGGCCACAAGCCCTTGCCGCCGTCGGCGCAAAACACGATTTCGGCGGCTTCCTTGAGGTTGATGGCGGTCAGATGAGATTTCAGCAAGCTGAAGAACGCGTTGATGTCGCCGCATGAGCCGTCCAATATGGGGACGACGTCCCGCGACTTGACGCCTTCCTCGTCGAACTGGCTGATGACCAATTGCCTGGGCTCGAACCACTCCGCGCGGAAAGGGCGGGTTTTTCGTCCTTTTCGGCGTCTGGCTTTTCTATTCAGCCGTTCCCTGGCCCTTCCGCCGTCGACGCAAACCAATATTCTCAAGCCCGGCCCGCGCCACTCGTCCCCGGCCTGGCATTCGACGCGAAGCGGCATGGCCTCGTCGGCGAAGCGGTAAACGACGTTTCGTATAAGGTTCGGACCGGCCTCCACGCCCAGCGCGGCCAAGGCGGAGGAGGCCACCTCGAACGACGGACACAGCGCGGCGCTCGTGGCGCACGCCTCCCGAAAAGCGGGACTGACCTTGTCCCCCAAGCCCAACAGCTCCAAGCCAAGATGGCGCAGCACTTTTTTCCGCCGTTTCGGCGGCCTTCCTCGAGGACGCTCCGCAGGAGGACGCTCGATGAAAACGGGAGAGGGGAGCTCGTACTTGCGCCCGGACCTGAAGCGTATTCCGACGCTTCGGAATTCCTTGAGTCTGAAGTTGTTGGTCTTCGCCCAATCCAGCAGGAGAGAGAGAAGCGCGAAATTTGAAAGCAGTGCTTTAAGCGTTCTGGCGATTTCCTCCTCCGCCGCTTTTTGATGTTTCTCGTAAACCTTCCGTTCGTAAGCTGAAAACGACTCGGAGCCCAACGCTGAAGAGACGACCTCGAAAGCCAATGTCAACAATTCCTTTCCCATGCGGCCTGACGCGTCGCGCGCTAACTTGAAAGCTCCTCGCGGAAGTGTTTCGTCAAGGGAAAAACATAAACGTTCTTGACCGGAACCTCCAATCGGTGAGTCCGGTCCTGACGGCTCCTGCCCTTCGTGGCGCCGACGCGCAACCAGTTGGCCGCCTTATAGCAAGTCCCCTTGAACAAAGACGCGTCCACGAAAGTCTCCACGGCCAACACCGGCAAGCCATATCGGCCAGTCCAGTCGCGGGCGAGACGGCGGAGGCAAAGGGAAAGAGCGTGGCTGGCGAGGTGCGGGACCGTCACCCAAGGCGCGATGAGAAACCGCGTGTTGTTGCACAAACGGTTCAGATT
>CAZDBC010000724.1:0-1795 GCA_964503295.1 uncultured Kiloniellaceae bacterium
TGATCTGGATCACGATGTTCCCTTTTTCGCTCTTGATCGACGCGCTGTTCGACGAAAACGAACTCTGACGGCGACAAGCCCATAACGACGGCGATAACGATGTCGGCCGTTCGACACGCCGGACTGCCGTGCGAGCAACGATGCCGCGATCCCGTTCCCCGCATCTTCGAAGAGCGCGGGTCGCGCGCCGCGTCTCTCGGGCTTTGACCTGGGGCCGTCGTAAAGCTCGAGCAGATTCTCGAAGGATTCAGCCATGCATGTCTCAGCCAAGCCGCTCAAGGCCTACCCCTGGTTCGTCCGGCTGTTTCTCTGGAACCAGAAGCGGCGCTACGGCAAGGTGCTGGAGCCGGCGCTGCTGTGGGCGCGCTCGCCCTGGGTTTTCGTCACCCTGGCGCTGCTCTACGGCGCCGTCGACCGAAAGCGCTCGCCGCTCTCGCCGGCCTTGCGGTCGCTGGTCACCGTGCGGGTTTCGCAGATCAATCATTGCGCCTTTTGCGTCGACATCAACTCGGCGACCCTGAGGCGCCGCGGCGTCAGCGACGCCAAGGTCATGGCGCTGGCCGACTGGCCCGGCAGCGAACTCTTCGACGCCACGGAGCGCCTCGCGCTGGAATATGCCGAGGCGGTGACCTACTCAGACCGGTCCGTCGGCGAGGAGCTGATGACGCGGCTGAAGGCGCGCTTCGACGACGACGCTTTGGTCGAGCTGACCGGCCTGATCGCCTTCCAGAACATGTCCAGCAAGTTCAACAGCGCCCTCGGCGTGCCGCCGCAGGGTTTTTGTGCGCTGCCGCCCCCGAAGGGCGACGGCCGGTAAGGCTGGCAGGCACGCTCAGGCGGCCCGGCGCTCCAGCGCGATCAGGTCGGCCAGACGGGTCAGCTGGCCGCCGCCCGCGTCGAAGTTGGCCGGGTCGAGCCAGGCCTCGTAGGCGCGCTTCAGCGCCGGCCACTCGCGATCCAGGATCGAGTACCAGGCCGTATCGCGGTTGCGCCCCTTGTAGATCGTGGCCTGGCGGAACAGGCCTTCGTAGCTGAAGCCGAGCCGTTCGGCTGCCGCGCGCGAGGGCGCATTGAGGGCATCGCACTTCCATTCGTAGCGTCGGTAGCCGAGCTCCTCGAACACGCGGCGCATCATGAGATAGAGAGCCGCGGTGGCGAGCCGCGTCTTCTGCAGGCGCGGCGCGAAGTTGATGTGGCCGACCTCGATCACGCCGGTGTCCGGAACGATCCGCAGGTAGCTCGCAATGCCGAGTGCCGCGCCGCTCGTCTCCTCCAGGACAGAGTGAAACAGGGGGTCGGCGCCGCCGGCGATGCTCTCCAGCCAGGCGGCGAAGGCGGCCGCGTCGGCGAACGGTCCGTAGGGCAGGTAGGTCCAGTTCCGTCCGTCCCGGTCTTCGCCATAGGCGGCAAAGAGGGAGTTGCCGTGGCGCGCCGGGTCGAGCCGCTCGACCCGGCAGCCCCAGCCGGCCATGGCATCGCGCGGCGGCGTCGCGGCCGGCCGCCAGTCCGGCAGCGGCCAGCCGACTGGCTGGCCGAGGGCGTTGATGCGCGGCTCGCGCAGGGGGGCTGGGCTCATGGCCTGTCGGTCCTTGGTTCGCGCCTCGACCATAGTCATGCGCTGCACTGCCGACAGGTCCAGTTCGCACCCCCGGAGCGGGCCAGTCGCGGTTCAGGCGGCCGCCTCGATCGCCGCGGCCCGGACCGAGTCGCCGACATAGGGGGCGAACTGCTCGAAGTTCTCGGCGAAGCGCCGGGTGAGCGCCGTGCGCCGCGCCCCCGCGAGCCGCGCCTCGGG
>CAZDBC010000725.1:0-1406 GCA_964503295.1 uncultured Kiloniellaceae bacterium
TTTCAGGACCCGCAGTCGGCGCTCAACCGTTCCTTGAAGATCGAGACCATCCTCGCCCGGGCGCTGCAGCTCCGCGGCGTCGAGCGCGGGCGCGACCGCTGCGCCGAGCTGTTGCGCACCGTCGGGCTCGATCCCGCCTTCGTCGACCGCTACGCGCACGAGCTCTCGGGCGGGCAGCGCCAGCGGGTCAACATCGCCCGCGCGCTCGCCGTCGAGCCCGACTTCCTCGTGCTCGACGAGCCGGTGAGCGCCCTCGACGTCTCGATCCAGGCGCAGGTGCTGAACCTGTTGCAGGACCTGCAGGAGCGCTTCGGGCTCACCTATCTCTTCGTCTCCCACGACCTCAACGTCGTGCGCTATCTCTGCGACCGGGTCGCGGTGATGTATCTCGGCCGCATCGTCGAGCTCGGCCCGGTGGACGACGTCTACGCCGCCCCGGCGCATCCCTACACCGAGCTCTTGCTGTCGGCGGTGGCGGAGCCCGACCCGGCGCTACGCCACCAGGCGATCGCGATCCGGGGCGAGGTGCCGTCCCCCTTCGCGCCGCCGCCGGGTTGTCCCTTTCATCCGCGTTGCCCGCGGGCGTTCGCCGCGTGCGCCGAGGCGCGCCCGGCGCTGGCCGAGGTCGGCCGGCGGACCGTCGCCTGCCACCTGCACACGCCGCCCGCGGCGTCTGTCACGAACCTGGAGAAGGCTCTGTCATGCGATTAGAGGGTAAGACCGCGGTCATCACCGGCGGCGCGTCGGGCATCGGCCGCGCCATCGCGATCCTCTTCGCCGAGGAGGGGGCGAACGTCGTCATCGGCGACCTCACGACCGAGGTGCGGGAAGGCGGCGAGCCGACGCACGAGGTCATCAACGGGGCGGGCGGCCAAGCGCTCTTCGAGATCTGCGACGTCAGCACCTGGGCCGACGTCGACGCGCTGGTGAGCCTCGCCGTGGCGCGCTTTCGCAGCCTCGACATCATGGTCAACAACGCCGCCGCGCTCGGCGGTGGCACCAAGCTGCTGGACACCACCGAGGAGGACTGGGACCGCGTCATGGCGGTCAACGCCAAGGGCGTCTTCTTCGGCTGCAAGCGGGCGGTGCAGCAGATGCTCACGCAACCCGTGCGCGGCGACGCCCGCGGCCGCATCGTCAACATCTCCTCGCAGCACGGCATGGTGCGCGCCCCGGGCAAGATCGCCTACGGCACCGGCAAGGCCGCGGCCGTCTACATCACCCGCCAGGTCGCGGTCGACTACGCCGAGGATCACATCATCTGCAACGCGGTGGCGCCCGGACGCGTCCTCACCGGCAAGCCGCTCGACGGACCCGGCGCCGACCCGCTCGAGTACTCCCGCATGCGGACGCCGATGCCGCGGCTTGGCAAGCCGGGCGACGTCGCGAGCGCCGCGCTGTTCCTG